>DATECU010000135.1:0-2539 GCA_035286745.1 Vicinamibacteria bacterium
TGTCGGTCCGCACGATCCGGCACCGCTTCTTGCGAGCAACCGGGCGACCCAGGGCCAGATCCGCCAATTCGAACGCGCCCGGCGGGCGGCCAAGGTGCTTCAGCAGGGGGCCACGATCTTGGACACCGTCTTTGAAGCCGGATACTCCGATCAACCGCATCTGACCCGGTCCCTTAAGCGCTGTATCGGGCACACACCGGCCCAACTCACGCGCCCGACCGTGCCAGGGTAGATTGCCGTTCCGTTCAAGACGGCGGGCGGTTGCCGGGCTATGATGCCCGGGAAGACGCCGGTAACCGATCAACCAGCCAAAGGAGATCGCCATGCAGAAGATCGTCACCTACCTGTGGTTCGATAATCAGGCGGAGCAGGCCGCCGAGCTCTACACCTCCCTGTTCGACAACTCCCGGATCGTGAATGTCACACGCTACGGCGACGCCGGGCCGGGGCCGAAGGGAACCGCCATGATGGTCGTCTTCGAACTGGCGGGCCAGGAATTCCTGGCTCTGAACGGCGGCCCGCAATACAAGTTCACCGAGGCCGTTTCGCTCTTCGTGAACTGCGAGACCCAGGCGGAAGTCGACGAGCTTTGGGAGAAGCTCACCGAGGGCGGAGAAGAGCAGCCATGCGGCTGGCTGAAGGATCGCTTCGGGTTGTCCTGGCAGATCATCCCCACGGCGCTGCCCAGACTGATGGGCGATCCCGACCCCGAGAAGGCCGGCCGGGTCGTACAGGCCATGCTGCAGATGAGCAAGATCGATGTGGCCGGGCTGGAGAAGGCCTACGCGGGGCGGTGACCGACTTCAGCGCCGAGCAGTTCGTCGAACATTTGTGCTATAATCCCTGGGCGCTGATGCAGCATAACCTGAGGTGAGCCCCGGCCAGGGTATCAGTAGCTGAGGCAGTTCGCCGGCGGCACGTGCGGCGCCACCACTAGACGCGAGCCGCTGGGGTGTCGATCCGGCGCTGCGCTGTTCGACGAATCCAACAGTGGCAGTCTGAGATCAATCGATGCACGGCGCGCTCCGGGCCCGCGCCAATGTCCGGGATTTGCGAGAGGAGAGGGGTCATGTCGGTCCAGAGAGAGGTCGTGTCCGAGCTTCGAGCAGCACTCAACGGTCGGGTGATCGTCCCAGAGGACAAGGATTACGAGCGGGCCCGCACCATCTTCTATGGCGGCATCGACCGCCGGCCACAAGCCATAGTCCGGGTTGCAGACCCAGGCGACGTCGCCCACGTGATCTCGCTGGCCCGCCAGTCCGGGCTCGAGCTGGCCGTGCGCGGCGGTGGACACAGCTTCGCCGGCCACAGTCTGTCGGATGGGGGGATCGTGCTCGATCTCCGTGAGCTGCAGTCCCTACAAATCGATCCGGAGCGACGCACCGCCTGGGCCGGAGGAGGTCTGACGGCCGGCGCATACACCCAGGCGGCTGGCGAGTTCGGATTGGCGACTGGATTCGGCGACACCGGCTCGGTCGGCATCGGTGGTCTGACCCTGGGCGGAGGGGTGGGCTACCTGGTCCGCAAGTACGGCCTGACGATCGATCAACTGCTGGCGGCCGACGTCGTGACCGCGGACGGCCAGCTGATGCGGGCGGACGAGCAGGAGCACCCCGACCTGTTCTGGGCCCTTCGGGGCGGCGGCGGGAATTTCGGGGTGGTGACCCGGTTTCAGTTCCGGCTGCAGGAGGTCCCCTCGGCCGTGGGCGGGATGCTGATCCTGCCGGCCACGCCCCCGATCATCGCCGGGTTCATCGCCGCGGCAGAAGCCGCCCCGGAGGAGCTTTCGACCATCGCCAGCATCATGCCCGCGCCGCCCATGCCGATGGTGCCGGCCGAGCAGCACGGCCAACGGGTCGTGTTCGCATTCCTGGTATATGCCGGCGAAGTCGACGCCGGCGAGCGGGCCATGGCCCCCTTCCGCAAACTGGCGGCGCCGATCGTCGACATGCTGCGCCCGATGACCTATCCGGAAATCTTCGCCCCCGAGGAGGAGGAGTACCACCCGACCGCGGTGGCGCGCACGATGCTCGTCGACCGAATCGATCTTGGCGTGGCGGAGGATATCGTCGACCGGCTGGAAGCCTCCGACGCACCGGTGCGGGTGGCTCAACTCCGCGTACTGGGCGGGGCCGTGGCCCGCGTGCCGGCGGAGGCCACCGCCTACGCCCATCGGGCCAGCCGCATCATGGTCAACCTGGCCGCGTTCTACGAGAGCCCCGAGGAGCAGCTGGAACGGGAAGCCTGGGTGTCCGATTTCGCCGCGTCGCTGCATCAGGGCGACCAGGGTGTGTACGTCAACTTCCTGGGCGAGGCGTCCGAGGCACAGGTGCGCTTGGCCTATCCGGGATCGACCTGGGATCGGCTGGCCGCGGTGAAGCGCCGCTATGATCCGACCAATCTGTTCCGGGTCAACCACAACATCCCACCGGCCAGATCGTGATCGCGCCGTGCTAATCAACTCGGGTTCAGGCCGCCCGGTTCATTGAAAGGCCGAAGCCATCGGCTTCCCCATCCCATCAACTCGATGACTGCAGCG
>DATECU010000136.1:0-12314 GCA_035286745.1 Vicinamibacteria bacterium
GACTTGCAGACGTCTCGAAAGCCCGCCTTGAACTGGCTGGCGTTCTTGTAGTGCCGCTCCGGATGGGGCACGTCCTCCATTCCGGCGTGGCAATCGGTGCAGCGGAGCTTGGCGTGCACCGATCGGGCCAGGTCCTCGCCGCTGACTTGAAGCGAGCGGGTTTCGCCGCTCTCCAGTTTGAGGTGCAGCTCTCTGTCGGCGTGACAGGAGAGGCAGGCCGAATCCCCTGGGTCGCCCTGCCCCGCCGGCACCGGCTCGGCGGCTGCCGCCCAGGGCGGAGCCGCTCCCACCAGGAGCATGAGACACCGAACGACGAGGATGCGCGAGGTCATCATCACCTCTAGGAATGCCCGGCCCGCACGGCCGCCCTACCATAACCCGAGGGCGAGGCTGCGCGAAATGGGTTCTCTGGCTCATTTGGCCGAATCGAATGACTCTTGCGCCGGTCTCGGTCGGCAACCATAATCTGCGTGCCCGGAGGGGCCTGATCACGATGGTCCATGCAAGCGACACGCGAGGGAAGACGCCGAGGTGCCGGCCCTTGATCCTGGCGCTGCTCGGGCTCTGGATCTTTCCAGCCCTGAGCAGCGCCAAGGACGAAACGCCCAAGCCCCCGACCAACGACGACTGCCTGACCTGCCACGACGATGCCTCGGCCACCCGTTCCGACGGCCGGCCGCTGGCTCCGGTCAAGGACCAACTGGCTTCGTCCTTGCACGGCGCCCTCGGCATCGCCTGCGTCGACTGCCACGTGGATCTGGCGAAGACCGCGGACTTCCCCCATGAGGAGAAGCTGCAGAGGGCGAGCTGCGCGGCCTGCCACGCCGATGCGGTCACCGCCTACACCAAGAGCATCCATGCCAGCGCCCGGCGCGCGGCTACCGAGAGCCCGGCGGCGTCTTGCGCCGACTGCCACGGCAGCCACGACATCAAGCCCGCGAGCGACCCCGGCTCGCTCAGCAACCACTTCAACGTGCCCGACACCTGCGCCCGCTGCCACGGCAACCCGGAGACCATAGAGAAGGGCAAGATCGCCGCCGGCAACGTACCGCTCAGCTACGACGACAGCATCCACGGCAAGGCGCTGCGCAAGAGCGGGCTCAAGGTCGCGCCTAACTGCGCCACCTGTCATGGGAACCACGACATCCGCAAGGCCAAGGACGCGACCAGCAAGGTCTTCCATGCCAACATCCCGGCCACCTGCGGTTCCTGCCACGAGGGCATCAAGACCGTCTACGAGGAAAGCGTCCACGGCAAGGCGGTCAAGGAGGGTAACCCCCGGGCCGCGGTCTGCGCCGACTGCCACACCGCGCACGGCATCAAGACCGTGGGCCCCGCCTGGCACCTGGAGGTGGCCCGGGAATGCGGAACCTGCCACCAGGAGTCGATTCGCACTTTCCGCGACACCTTCCACGGCAAGGTGACGGCGCTGGGCTTCGAGCGGGCGGCCACCTGCTCCGACTGCCACGGCTCTCACGACATCCTTCCCCGCAAGGACCCGCGCTCCAAGGTGGCGGCCGGCGGGCGCCTGGCCACCTGCCAGAAGTGCCACACTGGCGTGTCCGCCAACTTCGCTCGCTACGACCCCCACGCCGATCCCGAGAACCGGGAGCGGAACCCCACCCTCTACTACACCACCCAGTTCATGCGCCTGCTCCTGGGGACCGTCTTCGCGTTCTTCGGCATCCACACCGCACTCTGGCTGCCTCGCTCCTGGAAGGCCCGGCGGGACAACCAACGCAACGGAAAGAAGTCATGAGCCATCCGACCGCGAGCGCCGGAAGCGAAGCCCAGACCCGCTACGTCCTCCGCTTCCGTCGCGCCGACCGCATCCTCCACGGCATGCTGATGGCCAGCTTCTTGTGCCTGGCGCTGACCGGCCTGCCCCTGCTCTTCGCCGAGGCGCCCTGGGCCGCCCGCATGGCTGGCCTCTTCGGCGGCTACGGCGTCACCGGCTTCCTGCACCGGACCGCAGCTACCGTCCTGATCGCCTGCTTCACGCTGCACCTGGCCCGCATCCTCCACCGCCTGTACGTGAAGAAGGAGATGGGCCTGCTCTGGGGTCCCGACTCTCTGGTCCCTCAGCCCAAGGACGTGGTGCAGATGCTGCAGCACTTGCGCTGGTTCCTGCGCCTGGGGCCGCGCCCGCTCTTCGATCGTTATACGTACTGGGAGAAGTTCGACTACTGGGCGGTGTTCTGGGGCATGGGCATCATCGGCACCTCAGGCCTGATGCTCTGGCTTCCCGGCCTCTTCGCCCACCTCCTGCCGGGTTGGGTCTTCAACATCGCGCTGGTGGTCCATGGTGAAGAGGCCCTCTTGGCCATGGTCTTCATCTTCACCGTGCACTTCTTCAACGGCCACATCCGGCCCGAGAAGTTCCCCATGGACACCGTCATCTTCACCGGCCGGGTCAGCCTGGAGGAGCTGGAGCAGGACCGCCCCGCGGAGTACGAGCGGCTCTTGCGGGACGGCAAGCTGGAGGAGGCGATCGCCACTCCACCCTCCCACCGGCTGGACCTGGCTGGTCGCTTGGTGGGGACCACGGCGGTGGTCCTCGGCTTCGTGATGGTGGTGCTGTCGCTGTACGCCTTGCTGGCGTGGTAGGGCCTCGGAGCCTGGGCGCCGCCGGCCCAGCTCAATCCAGCAGGTCGAGGAGCCGGCTGAACTTGACGATCAGGCTGCGGTCGCTGCGGACCGCGCCTTCGGTGTTCCGGGTCTCGTTGAACACCACGAACAGGCCGCTGTTGGCGGTTTGCAGCCAGCCCAGGCGCAGGTTCACCGACGACAGGTCGGCGCGATCGTTATACTGCACCAGAGCCTGGACGAAGGCCCGCGTGGAGAACGAGTAGGACAGGCGAGCCCGTATCAGGTTGGTGGTGAAGCTCCCGGCGGGCAGTTCCACCTGGTTTCGGTCCCAGCGCAGCTCCGCGTTCAACGATTGACCGGATCGCGCCTTCACCGCCGGCCGCAGAGAGAGGCGGCGGCCGCCGAAGAAGCCGCCCACCAGCACGGTGGCGTCGAGACTCAACGGCGCACCCTGGTTGGTGATGCCGACGATCTGGACCTCCTGGTGATCGTAGGTGCCGGGGGGCACCACCACCCCGGGGTAGATCTCGAACGGCTGCTGCAAGCCCTCTCGGCTGAAGTTCACTGCCGTGTGCACCTCGTAGCCGTTCCGCCACTCCCAGTGGTTGTCCACGTGGAGAAAGCCCGATTGCTGGAACCCGTCGGGCGACCAGTGGCCGCGGTAGGAGACGTGGGGCCGGATCTCATGGAGGCCGAGAGTCCCGTTCATCCGCTTGCTCCGCAGAACCATGGCCTCGGGCTTCCGGAACCCCCCCTCCCGGCTCAGGAAGCCCACCTCGGGGTTGAAGCCGGAACCCACCTCCGTGTACTTGGCGGAGAGGTCCCACTCCGGAGAGCCCCAGCTGGCGCTCAACTGGAAGGCCGCGTCATCGCTCGTTATGCCCGGGGTCGAGGTCCGGGCCAGGAAGCCCGAGACGAGACCGTAGCGCCCCAACCCCCAGCGACCGTCCAGCCCCCAAGTCCGGTTCCTGTCTTGGGGCGCCGACGCCTCGCCGGTCGCCTCCCGGTTGACGAACAGCGCACCAAACCCGGAGCGATTGCCGAGCTCCCGGCTGGCTCTCACCACCGCGAAGTTGTTGGCCGGAGCCACCCCGTCCGCGGCCCGCGTTTGCATCTCCAGAACGCCGACGTTCGCGCCCCAGAGCTTTCCGGAGAGCCGCCCGCCTCCCAGGATCGGCACCCGCTCACCCTGAGGCCCGATCCCGATACGCCGGCTGAAGAACAGCTCCACCTCGCTCGGACTGCCCGCGGTGAACTGACCGGCGTTCTCCAGGAAGAAGGGGCGTTTCTCAGGAAAGAACAGGTTGAAGCGATCGAGGTTGACCTGCTGTTCGTCCACCTCCACCTGGGCGAAGTCGGTGTTGACGGTGGCGTCGATGGTAAGGCTGGGACTCAGGCTGTACTTGAGGTCGCCGCCGAGGTCGCCCTTCCACCGGGTGCCGCTCTCCCCTTGGCTCGCCCTCCTGGCCTGGCCCAGCGCATAGGGCGCCAGCTTCAGGTTGCGCTGGCTCTCGACCTCCACCCCGGTGAGGGTTCCCGCCGCCGACACGTGGAAGAGGCTGTACTGCCGCGGCAGCGGCGACCAGTACGCCGTCTCGTTGTGCCGGCGGACGTTGCGCTGGAAGTTCAGACCCCAGGTCTGGGCCCCGCCCTTCGCATAACGCAGAGTCTTGAAGGGGATGGCGAACTCGGCGCTCCAGCCGAACTCGCCGGCCTTGGCCTTGACCTCCCAGGCGGCGTCCCAGTTGAGGTTGAAGCCGCCGCCGGCTCCCCCTTGCCCGCCGTTTCCACCCTGTCCCTCGCGCACCACCTGCCCGTCGTACTCGATTCCCGCCGGGTTGGTGCCGAAGACGAAACCGTTCTGGCGGTCGCGAAAGGTATCGATGACGATCATGAAGCTGTCGCCAGCCTCGAGCGAGGCGTCGCGCCGGCTCTCGGAAACGATGATGCGGTCCGGCTCGCGGTCGTAGCAGACCACGCCGAAGTACAGCGTGTCGGCGGAGTACAAGATGCGCACTTCCGTGCGCTCCGAGGCCGCCGCCCCCTCGATAGGCGTGGTCTGCCAGAAGTCGGAGATGGGCGGCGCCGCCTGCCAGGCCGGGTCGTCGAGGACCGAGCCGTCTAGCGCAGGAGGCGTCTCGATCCGTCTGGCCACGGCCTCGGGGGTGTTCGCGGCTCGGGAGACCGCCGCGCTCGCCGCCAAGGCGGCGACCGCCAGCCCGGCCAGAATCGGGCGCCTCACGGCTGGGCCGGGGTCCTGCCCATAACCCACTCGTCGAACCACTCGAGGTTGCGGTTCATGGCGTCCAGGATCAGCTTCGGCTCTTGCAGGCCGTGGGGCTGGCGCGGGTAGACCACCATCTTGGTCACCACCCCCTGGCGCTTGAGCGCGTTGTAGAACTCGTAGCCCTGCGAGATGGGCACCCGCAGATCGGCATCCCCATGCTGGATCAGGGTTGGTGTCGACACGCCCTTCACCTGGAACATGGCGGAGTGGGCGCGCCACACCTCGAACACGTCCCACAGCTCGCCGCCGAAGTAGTCGGGGAGGAAGCCCGGGATGTCGGCGGTGCCGGTGAAGGACATGAGGTTGGTGACCCCAGCCCCCACCGAGGCGGCCTTGAAGCGTTTGGTCTGGGTGACCGCCCAGGAGGTCATAAAGCCGCCATAGCTCCAGCCCATGATCCCCAGCCGGTCCGGATCGGCGATCCCCTTGCTCACCAGCTGATCGACGCCGGCCAGGAGATCCTGGTAATCCGCCCCGCCCCAGTCGCGGAAGTTGGCGTTGCGGAAGTCGAACCCGTAGCCGCTGCTGCCGCGGATGTTGGCCCGCAGCACCGCGTAGCCCCGGGCGCCGAAGACGGCGACCGGGTAGGGAGTGGGCATGCCAGTGAAGCTGCGAACGAAGACACCGGCAGGACCGCCATGGACGATGACCAGGAGCGGCACCGGAGTGCCGGCTTGGTAGGCCACCGGCAACGTCAGCAGGCCCTCGATGGTCTTGCCGTCAGCCGCCTTCCAGGAGATGACCTCGGTCTTCCCAAAGGGTAAGGAGGGCAGGTCCTGTGCGTGACTCACCTGGGTGGCGGCGAAGGCCGCAAGCGGGCTCAGGTAGGCCTCGGGCGCACGATCGGGCCCCTGACTGGTGAAGCCCAGGTGGGTCCCCCGGGCATTCAGGCTGACGCCGTCGATCATCATGTCGGCCGGCGTCAGGACCTGGGCCGGACTCCCGTCCACCGGAACCGCGCTCAGTGAGCTCACCGTGCGGTGGGTCTCCGTAACCAACACCCGTTTGGCGTCAGCCGTGAAGCCGAGGATCCGCGGCTGCTCGTCAAGGCTGACGGCCAGCCGTTTGGGCGCACCGGCGCCCTCGACGGGCAGGAGTGCGACCCGACCCCGCCGGCGCCAACTGGGCGGATCCTCACTCACCGTCAGGGCGATCCACTTCCCGTCGGGCGAGTAGTGGGGGTCGCCCTCGACCGCGCGGGTCGCCGCCAGCGCCTTCACGGTCCCCGTCTCCACCCCCACCACCGAGACGTCGGCCTTGGTCCAGTCGTCGATCTTGGGGGAGGGCTGGTGGGTGAAGACGATGCTGCGGCTGTCGGGCGACCACTTGAAGTCGGCGCCGCCGCCGATGTTCCCCACACTCAGGCTCACCGGCGTGAGCACCCGCGGCGCGCGCTTGCCGGCCTCATCCTTGGCCAGGCTCAAGACCCGCAGGCGGATCATCTTGAGGTCCGCATCCACCACCCGGGCGTCCCGCTTCTCCTTCTCCGCCTTCTCCTCATCATCGCTCTTGGGGTCCGCGCTCAGAAAGGCGATCCGGCCCCCGTCGGGCGAGAAGCGGAAGGCGGAGACGGCTGCCTTCTCCTCTGTGATCTGCTCCGCCTCGCCCCCGTCGGCGCGGATACGCCAGACGTTGTTCTTCCCCTCCTTGCCGCGGGCCGAGAGGAAACCGATCCACTTGCCGTCCGGCGACCAGGCCGGGGCGGTCGCCGACTTCTCACCCTGGGTGAGCTGGAAGGAGCCGGAACCGTCGGCCCGCGCCACCTGGATGTGGGAGAGCCACTCGCTCTTCTCCCCCTCCATGAGCGCCCCAGCCACCACGTAGGCGACACGGCTCCCGTCGGGCGACACCTGGACGCTGGAAACCCGCTTGACCGTCATCAGCAGCTCGGGGGTCCAGCCGCTGGGCCGATCGCCGGCCAGCACGGGTTGAATCAGGACGGCAGCCAGCAACGTTGCGGGAAGAAGGCTCGTCCTCATGGCTCCTCCTTGTCGAGGTGCAGCGCCTCGACGGCCGCGATTATAGGGCGCGGACGATGCCCGATCCGGCCACCGCTGAGAAGGGGACAAGGTTTTGCAGGAGGCGTCTGGGGGCACCCGCGATCAGGCGTCGGCAAGCCGCATGCAGCAACGGACAGAGCCAGCGGGATTGGCGGCTTGCTGCGAACAAGCAGCAACGCAAAGGACCAGAGGCACACGCGGCATGGCGTCACCAAACAAACAGGGCGAACGGCAGTCAGTCCCTGATCGGAACGCTCTTCACACGCGCGACCAGCCGGACGGAACCGGAGACATAGCCGACCGCTCCTGGGTTCTCGGCAACGCTCGATATGACGTGGCTCTCGTAGCTGCGGACAGGCAGGGGGGCCGCATCCGGCCGTTTGCTGGTGGCGGCCGCGACCTGCTCGGGCGACATCGCTAGCGCGGCCCGCGAGAACGCCACTCGGACCGGATTCCCCAGGGGAAGGTCGACTGGTGAGACGGGCAAACCGTTTGGCCACTTCGACGCCAATCCTGAGAAGGCGTCTTTCAGCAGATGCCTGGACACCGATGTGGCGGGGTTGGCCGCGTTGACGATCACCCGGAAATCAGTGATCAGGAGCGTCGCGAGGGAGCTATTGAGGTCCCCCGCCCTTACGTAGCCAATCGCGCCGGGGTTCTCCGATACCGTGCGAAGCACATCGGCCGAGGCACCGGCCGACCTCGGAGCCTGCACCCCGTCGGCGAACGACTTCTTCAGCCAGTAGCCCCGGTACTCGCTAGGGCCCATGCCCAGGTACTTCTCGACGAACGCGGCCTGGACAGCGCGATCTTCGTGGTCGACCGGACTCACCTTGACGCCCTTCCAGAAGCGCAAGTTCCCGAGATAGGCATCACGAAGATCGGGCGCGCCGAACCCGCTTCCCGCAAGCGGCGAGTTCACACCAATGATGGCGACAACGTCTTCCGGAGCGGCAGCCTCCAGACAGCAGGCCAGGAGGAGGACGGGGAACGCAAGGACCACCTTTCTCATTGCCCGTTCCTTCTAGAAGACCACACCGGCCAAGACCACGGCCTTGCGGTAGCCGCTGAGGTCACTCGCATCGAATCCAAGGGAATGGTATTCGCCCGCGAGCGTGAATCCGGGACGGGGCAGCCACTTCAGAGCGATCGAGTGGATGGTGGTCTCCGAAGCGGACCCGGTACGGCCACTCCTCTTCATGTCGTTCCCACGGTCGAACCTGTAGTAGGCGACCCAAGCGGGGTTGAGCTGGTATTCGAGTCCAGCGTGGAACGTCCTGAGGTCGCTGCCGGCGTTGCCCGACTTGTCCGCGCCCAGCTTTCCAAGCGTCAACTCGGAGGTGAGCGTCAGTCCCCATTTGGCCGCCTTTCCGAAGACGTTCCCGTGGTATTCGCGGCGGTTGCCGAAGCTCGGGTCCTCTTCTGTGTAGCCCGCGACCCCGGCTGTCAGCCCGCGGCGCGTTCCGGAGAGCTCGAAGCCAAGATTGCTCATCGCTCTCCCCTTCCGCTCGTTGGTCGCGTGAACCTCTGGTCCGAGTGAGTTCCAGACGCTATAGCTGATCCGCGCCTGGTCTCCGACCGCCTTCTTGCCGAAGAACATCACGCCCATCTGGAAGGCCGGCACGTATTGGTTCTCGAACGAGATGATCCGCTCGTAGGTGGGGGTGATGAGGCGCCAGTGGTACTCACTCCAAGGGCCGAAGTTCGTGTGGAACCTGCCGAGGCGGAAGCTCGCTTCATCTCGAAAGGCGACCTCTATGTAGCCCCGAGCGATCTTGATCTCGCCTTTGGCTTGGCTCTGCGTGATCTGCGGGGCGTGTTCGTACTCCACTTCGATGAAAGCCGAGATCCGCTCGTCGAGCGAGACGTTGGTGTAGAGGTAGATGGGGTGGAGATCGTAGTAGGGAGAGGTGTCACGGCCGGCCCGATCGCGGCTCTGGTCAGCAAAGACGAAGCCGGCCAAGCCGCCGATCTGAAGGCGGGTTTCCACGTGGGCCGCGAATGCGCGGCCGACAGGAACGAGAAGCATGAGGAGCGTCGAGATCCATGCCAAGCGCATTCCCGAGACCTCCGGCGTCTGGCGCCGCCGACATCGCGACGGCAGATCTTGGTGCGTATGGTACACCCCTTCTCCCTTCCCCGATGGAGGCCGCGTACGGTGCCGACCGCTCGCGCTCCATGACGAACTTGGCAAAGCCGGTATGATCGCAGTATGGCGGTCCGGTGCGGCCGCGGCGTCTCCGCGCTGAAGGATCCGGCGGCTACTCCTTGCCGAGGGCGAGCCGGACGAGCCGGTCCCGCAGGTCCCCGAACGGGATCCCGGCCGCCCGCGCGGCCTTGGGGAGCAGGCTGTTGACCGTCATCCCGGGGAGGGTGTTGCCCTCGAGAACGACCGGCCCGCGGTCCGGCGCAACAATCATGTCTACGCGCGACAACCCGCGGCAATCGAGGGCCCGGTGGGCGCGGAGCGCCAAGTCCTGGACCGCCTGGACCACCTCGGGAGCGAGGTCGGCAGGGCAGATCTCGTCCGAGAGGTCCGGGTCGTACTTGGCGCGGTAGTCGAAGAACTCCCGCTTGGGGATGATCTCGATCACCGGCAGCGCGGTGAGCCGCCGGTTGCCGATGACCCCCACCGTGATCTCGCGCCCCAGCAGCCGCTCCTCGACCAGGACGCGGGTGTCGTGCGCGAAGGCCCTCTCCAGGGCCGACTGTAGCTCCTCGGGGCGGCGCACCAGGCTCATCCCCAGGCTCGAGCCCTGCCGCGACGGCTTCACGAAGGCGGGAACGAATGCCTGGGCCCGACGCATGGAGTCCTTGTCGAACTCCTCTCGCTCGATCACGACCCCTGGCGGCACGGGAATCCCCTCCGCCGCAAGGACCTTGTTGGCCATGGCCTTGTCCATGGCCAAGGCGGAGGCGAGCACGCCCGAGCCGACGTACGGGATCCCGACGAGGTCGAGCATGCCCTGCAGCGTCCCATCCTCCCCGTAGCGCCCGTGCTGTCCGCGACCCTGGTCCGCCCACCCCAGTTGGCCACGTCGGCCCGCAAGGCCAGAGCTGCGCCCGACCTATAATCCCGCTTCGCTCCGGAGGGTAGGCATGGACAGGGCCGAGCTTGTCTGGACGGAGGCGGCCAGCCGGCTCTACCTGACCGGCGGAACCACAGCCTCGAGGGGCTGTCTGTTGCATCGCTTCTCCGAGGACCTGCATCCATTCCCTAACGACTCCCACCAGAGGAAGTGCTCTCCTGAACCAAGCTGAAGCCGCCGCCAAGACGAGACGCGCCGTGAGCGAGGTCCTGCAACGCCAGGGCTACGTGAGCGCCGTCGACGTGCTGGTCGCGATGGGCAAGCTGACCAGGGCACAGGTCGAGGACTGGCGATTCGCCAGGGTACCGTTCCTCGAGCGCGTCGTGCTGGGCAACCTCAGCCGGACGTCGCTGATCCTGCGCGAGATGGCCAGGGTCTGCCGCGAGTTAGGCCTGAAGCCCAGCTCCACGGCTTACCGGAAGTGGGGTCGCGGCGCCAAGCACCCACTCCGCTTCTCGAAGTCGGGCGATCCACACCTCGAGCAGGCCTACTCCACGCACTGGGTGTCGAAGAGCCTCACCGAGCGCCAGCCGCCGGCGGCACCCGGTTCCGATCGCGGAGCGGGGACGGCGGTAACGAATCCCAAAGACCGGCAGCGCCGTCGCCAGAAACCACCGCGACAGGTTCTCCAGCCCGCCGTACCGCTCATGCTTGATCCCGGGCGCGTGCGCCAGCTCGCCCAGGAAAAGAACGACGAGAACTGGAAGCTGCGCGCGTTCCTGAAGTGGAGCGACCTGCCCGAGCGCCAGATCGATCGGCTCTTCCGGCGCCTCTCGGCCCAGGTCTCCGCCGAGATGGACTGCACGACGTGCGCCGCTTGCTGTCGCCAGATGAGCCCGGTTTTCGTCACCACGGATGTGGAACGGCTCGCTCGGCGCCTGCATCTCACGACGGAAGAGGTTCACTCGAAGTACCTGCGCGAGACCGACGACGGCCCCGAGTTCCGGTCTCAGCCGTGCCCGCTGCTCGACGGAACGCGCTGTTCCTGCTACGAGGACCGGCCCCTGGACTGCCGCTCCTACCCGCATCTGCACAAGCGCCAGATGTCGAGCCGCCTGCTCGCCGTCATCGAGAACGCCACCCTGTGCCCGATCGTCTACAACGTGGTCGAGCTCCTGAAGGCCGAGCTGCTGGCGCGCAACCAGGACTGGCGCGGGGAGGCCGCAACCTGAGGAACGATCCCACTTCGGCGGCGCGCACAGCCTGGCCTCCGCGGGCCATGATCCACGCGCGGCGTCCCGCCCAATCGGCGCCGCACCTACACGCACTCGGCGCAGGGCACCGGTGCTAAGCTAGGTCGACAGAGGGCACTCTCATGGCAGCGCACGTTCCCAGCATCCCGCCCGGACGCGTCCGACTGTCCGTGGACGAATACATGGAGCTTCCCAATGACGGGAAGCGCTACGAGATCATCGATGGAGATCTCTTCATGAGCCCTGCGCCCACACCCAAACACCAGAGGGTCTCGCGCAAGCTGCAGACCATCCTCATCCTCGCCCTCGAGAAGACCGGACACGGGGAGGTCTACAACGCGCCCATCGACGTGGTGCTGGGTCGCTACGACGTGGTCGAGCCCGATCTCGTCTTCATCCGCACCGACAACCGGCACATCGTGGGCGACAAGAACATCCAGGGCATCCCCGACCTTCTGATCGAGATCCTCTCCCCCTCGTCGCGCCGCTCGGACATTCTGGTGAAGGGCCCGCTCTACGCGCGCTTCGGCGTCCCCGCCTACTGGGTGGTCGATCCGGACATCGATCGCATCGAGTTCTTCGTTCTCGAAGGCGGCAGCTACAAGCTGGAGCAGGTTGCGTCCAGCCCCGAGGTCGTCCGTCCCGCCCGCTTCCCCGCCCTCGAGATCCCTCTCGCCGACATCTTCTCGTAGCGCTCCGGAACACCGGTCGCCCGGGGGCCGCGACGCTGTCGTGAGGGAGGTCTTGGCCGAGGAGGCCAGACAGGCGGCCCGGCTCGCGGCGCTGCGTCAGGTGCGCCACTCCCAGAGCAGGCCGATCGCGCATCCCACCAGCGGAAGGACCCACAGAACCCTGCCTCCCACGACGTCCGGGAATGCCCACTGGAGAACCAGGGCCGCTGCCACGCCGCCGGCCGTGCACAACCACACTCGCCAGTGGAGGAGCAGCTCGAGGATATCTCCGATGATCGCGAGAACGTCAGCCGCCGCGTGCCCCACAGCTCAGCGGGGCCGGCAGAGGCCTTCGAGGCCCCAGGCGCGGAAGAACTCCTCGGCCTCGGGGTCTTGCCGCATGGGGGCCACCACGGCATGGCCCGCGGCACCGCCCCCGCACGCGTAGTACCCCGCGGCACCGCCGCCGACGGCGACGCCTCCCG
>DATECU010000137.1:0-12705 GCA_035286745.1 Vicinamibacteria bacterium
TGGTGGCTACCTGGCTGGGCGGCGGCGGAGTCGCTCGAGCCACGCTGGACATGCAGAAGAAGGCCAAGGCGGCCGGCTTCGAGGCAACGAACTGCATGTACTGCCACGGCGAGAAGCTCCCGAAGAAGGGGGCCGTCACCCAGAACGACCGTGGCAAGTGGTTGCTCGCCGAGAAGGACAAGCGCAAGGCCAAGGAGGTGGACGTGGCCTGGCTCAAGGACTACGTCGAGAAGAAGTAGACCTTGGCGGCGACCATCACGGCACCGCGAAGATCAGGTCGTCGTGATCGATGTAGGAGCCGGTCGCGCAGGCAGCGGCGCTGCCCTGATAGCGAAAGCGGGCCCTGACCGCCTGCAGCGATCCCGTGGGCAGCGTATAGGTCGCGCTCATGGCGTGGGCCCCGGTGGCGGTCGGGGTCAGGGTGGCCAGGAAGACCCAGCTCGGGCTCGCGGCGTCCGCTGCGTAGTACAGGTCCAGGGAGTTCTGAGTGGTGCTGTACACCCAGGCGGTGGCTTCCACCCGCACCGGACTGCCGGCGGCAAAAGGGGCTCCGCTCAGGCTGGACACCCGGATGCGCTCGTTAGACTCGTCGACGTGAAAGGTCCCTGAGTTCCCGTCGGCGCACGAGTTGTTGACGGTGTTGGGCTGGTTCGGCTCGGGGCCCATGGTGCCGCGCCCGACCAGGAGCGTCCCCGAGTCGCAGATGGCGGCCGCCCCCGAACAGCGGGGAGCCCTGAGCGTCGAATCGTAGGCCGCCATCACCACCGGTGGGTTGTTCACGTTCACCGTCAGGCTGGGACTCTCACCAAGGTTGCCGGCGGCGTCGTAGGCCCGCGCCACCAGGGTGCGCGCACCGTTGGCGACGACTTCGGTGTTCCAGTCGATGACCCAGGGGTAGCCGCGGTCGGTGACGGCCAGCACGCCATCCACCCACAGCTCCACCCGAGCAATGCCCCGGTCGTCGACAGGTCGCACCGAGACCGGCACCGTGCCGATCAGGGTGGCGCCGCTGCTGGGCGCTAGAATGTCGGCTGCCGGCGGCACCGTATCCGGATCCGGCGCGCCCAACTGCCCCTTGGCCAGCTCGGCCATGTAGGCCGCCGCGATCTTCGAGAACTTGAGGGCATGGGCACAGGTGGGATCGGAGTTGGCCAGGGTATCGTTCTCGGTGTGGATGTTCGGGTTGTACTGGCTCATCAGCGACTCGAAGGGAATCGACGCCGCAAAGCCCCGGTTGTGCCAGGAAGCGTGGTCCGAGCAGCCGTAGCCGCACTGCGAGTCGGCATGGGTTAGGGTTGGCAGGTAGGTGGCCATCAGGCTGCGCACGAAGGCGTTCTGGCCGGCGTTCGTGAAGTCGGTCATGATCGCCACGTCGATGGTGGAGCCCTTGTAGTCCGTCATGTCGAGCTGCATGACGCCGATGACGTTGATGCCGTCGGTCTTGTAGCGGCTGGCGATCTCGCCGGAGCCGCGCAGGCCCACCTCCTCCGCCGCGTAGGCCATGAACTTGACGGTGCGCTGGGGGTGGTAGTTCTTCGCCATGGCCACCCGGAACACCTCGGAGAAGCTGGCCACCCCGGAGGCATCGTCATCGGCACCCGGGGCCACCGCCGCGTTCGGCACCGGAGCGCCGGAACGAATCGAATCGAGGTGGCCGCCAATCACCACCACGTCGCCGGGTTGGGTGGTGCCGTCGATGGTGGCAATCACGGAAGGCTGGGCCCAGCCCGGATGCGGAAACAGCTCGACGTGGACGTCGCTGCGCCCCGCCGCCCACGACTCCCACTGCGTCTTCAGCCACTGCGCGGCGTCGACGCCGGTGGTCGCGGTGTAGTAGCGGTTCTGGTAGGCGGAGAGGGTGGTGATCATGTTGACGATGCCCTGGCTGGTGAGCCCGGACATCAAGTCGTTGACCACCGGCGCGTTGTCGATGGCGTAGGCCCTGATCGCCTCCGGTGCCGAGGGCTCCAGAGCGTCCAGGGCTTCGGCCAGCGAGGGATGCACGATGAAGCCACCGCAGCGGTTGAAGCGCGCGTGCATGGCGCGGGAGAGGCTCTCGATCTCGCTCTCCCGCAGCCGGACCAGAGCCCGCCCGTTGCGCTTGGCCAAAGGCGCTAGCACCACCTGCCAGTCGTCGGAGGAAGAGGAGGCGTTCAGGGCGCGGAGGTCCCGGCTGGCCAGGGTGACCCACTGGTCGGGGTCCTTCGCTTGCCGGTCTTTCTCTTGGGCCCAGAGCCAGGGCGCCAGAAGGGTGACCAGCCCGAATGCGAGCAGCACTCGGATCCCGAGGCGACCGCCACCCCGCTCGAGACCGACAGCCGGTTGAGTCATCACTGCTCCTCTCTCGAAGCGCGCGAAAGCCCCCTTGGCTTTCAAGTCCAGCGAGGTCACAGCGGGACCCAGGGGGCGCCTTCCGAAGCTGGGGCAGGTTAAGCGGGCGCTTCGACACCTGTCAAGCGGGGCACAGGGATCAGGGGATCGGAGCGACGACCCCAGGTCGGAGCCGGGCGTGCTACGCTGCCGGCCGGAGCGGAGGGTGCCCTGGTCGACACGGCACCCTCCCCGACGCATAGCGGAGAGGCGGGCGTGGATCCACAAGCGCCGGCAACCCAGCACAGCCCCGGCCAGGAGGCGGTGGCCGAGTTCGTGCTCTCCTTCGTGCAAGCGCTCTTGCGCACCGGCTACTACCTCCCCGACCACCCCCAGGCGCGACGAGCCAAGGAGGGGCTGCACCGTCGCTTCGAGAGCCTGTTCCAGGGACGGCAGGAGCTGACGTTCATGGTGCAGGACCTGGGGGAGACCTCGAGCATCCTGGTGGAGGGAGCACTCCCGGAAACCCAGCGCTTGAGCGCGCTCATGCCCACCGGCATGGCAGAGGTCTATGCGCCGCGGCTCGCTCACTTCCTGGAGCGGAAGGACCTGGTCAGCCTGACCCTCAAAGAAGGCATGGAGGAGGAGGAGTTCTCGCACTTCATCGACGTGCTGAGCGAGCCGGGGGGCGGGGGCCTGGACGCCGCGGGCCGAGAGCGGTTCGTGACCCACCTGAACGAGAACGGGATCACCCACTTCTCGCTGGTCTTCAAGGAGGACCTGGTCGCTCCCGAGCGGCGATTGCCCTGGCGCGCCCAACTGGCGATCTCGCGGCTCAAGAAGGACCTCAAGCAGGTGCCGCTGTTCCACGATCTCGACGCCGCCGGGCTCCGCCTCTTGCGCCAGCAGACCCTCCATGAGGTGTTGCGACCCATCAGCCGCCCCGACCTTCTGGCCGCCCTGCTGATGAACAGCGATCTGGCCATGAGCCCGGAGGTCTCCGAAGAGGAGATCGAGGAGGAACTGGCCGGCTTCATCCCGGATTTCCAGGTGGTGCCCACCGGGCGAGCCGCCCTTCAGGCGCACCTGGCTTCGGCCGACCCCGAGGCTGCGCCCCGGCAGCGGCGAGCCCTGCAAAGACTGCTGCTCCGGCCCCCGGGGAAGGACCTGCCGGGGGTGGCCGAGCTGGTGCGCGAGCTGTTCGAGCGAGGCCTGGTCGAGTTCGATCGCCTTCCGGCGGCCCTCCAGACCATCGTCTCGCTGGAACGCGACACCGACCGCTTCCTCGCCGAACGCAGCGCTACGCTGAAGCGCCTGGAGCAGGCGACCGACTACGACGCCTATCGCGTGCAGGCGCAGGCCCTGCTGCGGTTGGTCCCCGAGCTGCTGCGGCGCCAGCTCCTGGAGGAGGTGCTGGTGCTGGTCACCACGCTGCGCGGCCACGCGGCGTTGGGCGGAGGGCGCTCGGCAGCCGCCGCCGAGACCCTCGAACGCTTGGCCAGCGGCGAGATGGCAGCGGCCTTCAAAGAGAAGTTCCTGACCGGGAGGAAGGAGGAACGGGCAGCCCTGGCCCCCACCTACCTGGCTCTGGGGGAGCGGATGCGCCCACAGCTCCTGGAGATCCTGAGAGAGGCCCCCGACGGCTGGGTGCGCAAGAACGCGAGCGAGGTGCTGCTGCGCATGGGGCCGGAGGCCACCGATGCCGTCTTGGCCGAGATCGCAAGCGGCAAGCTGCCCGCGGCAGCGGTCGCGGAGCTGGTGATGGTCTTCGGCGAGTTGCGCTCCGATCGCCCGGGAGTGCTGCGTTCGCTCCACGCCTACGCACGGAGCCGCGACCCCCACCTCCGCGAGGAGGCCGCCTGGGCGCTGTGCCGGATCCGCGGCGCCGCCGAGGAGGGGCTCTTCCTCCAACTCCTCGCCGACCCCGAGCTGGGGGTGCGCCGGCGGGCCCTGCGCTGTTTGCGAGCCGCCCGCTGCGGGGGCGCCTTCGGCCACCTGGTCGCCCTGCTCTCGCGGGTCGAGGACGAGCCGGGGCTCGAGGCCCTGGAGTCGAGCCTGTACGCCGCGCTCCCGGAACTGGCGGAGGCCGCGGGCTCGGCCGACCAGGAGGTCGAGGAATGGCTGGTGGTGCGCCTGGAGCAGAGCTTCCCGCACGGACTGCTGGCGGCCCTGCACCGTCCCCAGCGGCCGCTAGGTGAGGACGCCTTGCTGGCCCTGTGCGACGCCCTGGGCGCCGTCGGCACCAGGACCGCCCGCGACGTTCTCGGCTCCTTGAGCCACCGCCTCAAGGACCCGTATCGCCAGCACCTACTGCGCGCGGTCCAGCGGATCGATTCCCGGATGCACTGAAGGACCACCTACCGATTAGACGTCCCGGTTGGACGACCCGGGCCGCGCCCGCTCGCAGGTCCGTCCGGGGCCCGACTCGCGTCCGGCACCTCGCTCCACGCGAGCTTCGGTTGGGGCCGGCGCAAAGCGTCCCGCCAGATCGCGTGAGATACTGCGCGCTTGGCCCATCTGGTGCTCGCCCTCACCGTCCTCGTGTGGTCGTTCTCGTTTCTGGCCGCGGCCCGCCTGCGTCAGGAGCTGTCGGTCGCCGAGTCCCTGGCCGCCCGCTTCGTGCCGGTCGCGGTGGGAGCGGGAGTCCTGCTGCTCGCCCGTCGCCCCTGGCGGATCCCACGGAACGCCTGGCCGGTGATCGTGGCGATGGGCCTGCTCGGGGTGCCTGCCTACAACCTCTTCTTCTTCATCGGCCTCAAGACCGTCCCCTCCGGCACCGCCGCCCTCATCGTGGCGCTCAACCCGGTGCTCACGGTCCTGCTCGCCTGGTGCTTCCTCGGCGAGCCCTTCGGCCTTCGCAAGACGCTGGGACTGGCCCTGTCCCTCACCGGCGTCTACGTGGTGATTCGATACGGGACCGAGCGATCCGTCGACGCACCCTACCTTACGAGCGCGCTGCTGCTGGCGCTGGCGCCGCTCAGCTGGGCCGGCTACACGGTGGTGGGGCGCATGATGCCACGCGGAACCAATACGTTTGACGCTTGCCTGGCGCTGCTCTTCGTGGGCTCGTTCCCGCTCGTCGTCTTCGCCGGTCCCGGTCTGGTCCGTACGCTGGCCGGAAGCCCGGGGGCCCTCGCCTCCGCCCTCTACCTTGCCCTCCCCTGCACGCTCTTCGGCTTCACGGCCTGGCTGTGGGCGCTCAGGCGCCTCCCGGCGGGCGAGGTCGCCGCCTTCGTCTTCCTGAACCCGCCGCTCGCCAACCTGTGGGCCTTCTTGTTCGAAGGAGCCAGGCTGCGCCCGCCATTCCTGGCCGGAGCCGCGGTCCTGCTGGCAGGGGTCGCATTCATCGCACTGCCCAGCCTCCGGCGGGTCGCCGCCGAGGCCTCCCCGCCCTGAGCTGAGTCGGCCCTTCGCTCCAGGGCACTGGCGGCGGCCTGGCCTCGGAGGAATAATCGGCCCATGAAAGCTCGACTTGTCGCGACCGCCGGCGCCTTGTGGTTGCTTTCCATGGGCGCCCAAGCCGCCGAACGCCAGTACGTCGGTCCCCGCCGGCCGGCCGATGTCGGCCAGCCACCGTTCAGCCGCGCGGTGCGGATAGGGGACACCGTGTACCTATCGGGCGAGATCGGCCGTACCCCGGAGGGCAAGGTCCCGGAGGACCCCGAGGCCGAGGCCAGGGTGGTCCTCGACAACGTGAAGCGGACGCTGGGTGAAGCCGGCCTGACGATGGACGACCTGGTCTCGGTGCAGGTGTTCTGCACCGACCTGACGCTCTACGACGCCTGGAATCGCGTGTACCGGACCTACTTCACGAGGGAACTCCCGGCTCGCGCGTTCATCGGATCGGGGAAGCTGGTCTTCGGCGCCCGCTTCGAGGTCCAGGGGATCGCCGTCAAGCGCTGATCGCCGGGGCGGAGCGCCCGACAGAGGACGCGCCTTCCGCCGGTGGGCGCTCTCTGGCCCCTTTTGTGGCGGTCGGGGGGTCTGGTGTGGCCGGCGGATTCGAGCCGAGGTAGCATGGACGCCCATGAAGCGGCTGATGCTGACCGAGGAAAGCGGACCTCACGCGGGCCGTGAGCACACCTTGGAGGGGGACGAGCTGACGCTGGGCCGCGACCAGGCGAGCCAGGTCCGCATCGAGGGTGCAGTCGGCGTGTCGCGCCGGCACGCCGCGATCCGGCTCCAGGGGGATGCCTTCTGGGTGGCCGACCAGGGCAGCGCCAACGGAACCCTGGTCAACGGCCGGCGCCTCCCGGAGACCGGTGCCTGGCTGCAGAGCGGCGACCTCATCGAGTTAGGCGTGGGGGGGCCGCGTCTGCGGGTTGCCATCGAGGGAGCGGAGGTTCCCGCGACCGACCCGGCCCTCACCGCCCTCGCCGGCCGCTCGGCTCGCCGTTCGCTGGTCGACGGCACCCTGTACGATCCGGAACGGCACCCCGAGCAGCAGCGCAACACCTCAGGTGTCGTCGTCCTCATGCTGATGATGGGCGCCGGCATCGCCATGGGCCTCTTGGTGGTGCTGATCGCCGCCTTCGAGCTGGGACCCGGGGCCTCCCTGGTGGGCGTGCTGGTGGCCTTCGCCCCGGCCCCGGTCTACCTGGCGGTTTGGCTCTGGCTCGACCGCTACGACCCCGAGCCGGGGTGGGCCCTGGCCGGGGTATTGCTGTGGGGGGCGGGGGCCGCCACCTTCGTCTCCCTGGTCATCAACACGGCGTTTGGCGCGGTGGCACACAGCGTGACCGGGGACAAGGGCCTGGCCCAGTTCCTCTCCGCCAGCATCTCGGCACCTTTCGTCGAGGAAGCGGCCAAGGGGCTGGCGGTGCTGATCATCTTCCAGGTGCTGCGGCGCGAGTTCGACGGCGTGCTCGACGGTGTCGTCTACGCCGGGGTGGTGGCCCTCGGCTTTGCCACCGTCGAGAACGTGCTCTACTACGGCCGCAGCCTGGCCAAGGGCGGGGCCAGCACCTTGCTGATCGTATTCGTTTTGCGCGGCATCCTGGGCCCCTTCAGTCACGCGGTCTTCACCTCCATGACCGGGATCGGCTGCGGCCTGGCTCGGCAGAGCCACCACCCGCTGGTGCGGGCGGCGGCTCCGGTCGGCGGCTATCTGGGCGCGGTGTTCCTGCACTTCCTCTGGAACACGCTGGCCGGGGTAGCCGGCGCCTGGTTCCTGGCGGTCTACGTGGTCTTGTGGGTGCCCCTGTTCCTGGTCTTTTTCGGGGTGGTGGTCTGGATGGGGTTTAGGGAATCGGCGCTCATCCGCCGCATGCTGGCCCCCGAGGTGGCGCTGGGCCTGATCAGCCAGCAGCACGCCGACATCGCCGGAAGCTGGCCGCGGCGCGTGCGCTGGCTGCTCGGCGATCTGGGCCGGCTGCAGGCGCGGCGGCGCTTCCTGCACGCAACCACGCGCCTAGCGATGTCCTACTGGCACGCCGAACGCGCCGCCAACGCAGGGGGTGAGACCATCAGCGCCGGCCTCATCCCCAACTTCCGCGGCGAGGTGGCACGCCTCAAGGCGGAGGTCTAGCTAGCCCCCGGCCCGCCCGCGACCGGATCCGGCCGGCAAGGGGCGGCTCTTCCTGGTGACGCCGATCACATCGGCGGAAGCGGCCGGCCGTGTATGCTGTTTTTTTCCGCCGCCAAAGGAGGTCCCGATGCTCCGCGCCCGCTGCGCCGCGACGCTGGTCGCTTTCGCGTTCGGCACGTCCCTCACCGCCGCCAACCTGCCGCCGGGCTTCGTCGAGACCCAGATCGCCACCGGCATCTCGAGCCCCACCGCCATGGACTTCGCTCCCGACGGCCGGCTGTTCGTCTGTCAGCAGACCGGGCGCCTGCGCGTGATCAAGAACGGCGCGCTGCTGGCCGCCGACTTCGTCACCCTGAGCGTCAACTCCTCCGGCGAGCGGGGCCTCCTGGGCGTCGCCTTCGATCCCAACTTCGCCGTCAACCAGTACGTCTACGTCTACTACACGGTCCCCACCAGCCCCATTCACAACCGCGTCAGCCGCTTCACGGCCAGCGGCGACGTCGCGGTGCCCGGGAGCGAGCTGATCATCCTCGAGCTCGACAACCTGTCCGGCGCCACCAACCACAACGGCGGCGCCATCCACTTCGGGCCCGACGGGAAGCTCTACGTTGCGGTGGGCGACAACGCTAGCGGTTCCAACTCCCAGACCCTGACCAATCGTCTGGGCAAGATCCTGCGCATCAACGCCGACGGCACCATCCCCACCGACAACCCGTTCTACTTGACCGCCACCGGTGCCAACCGGGCCATCTGGAACCTGGGCCTCCGCAACCCCTTCACCTTCGGCTTCCACCCCACCAGCGGCCGCATGTTCATCAACGACGTGGGCTCGGGAACCTGGGAGGAGATCGACGACGGTCTGGCCGGCGCCAACTACGGCTGGCCGAACTACGAAGGAGGAGGAGCGCCGCCCCCCTATGTGAACCCGCTCTACGCCTACCACCACTCGAGCGGGAACCCGACCGGATGCGCCATCGTGGGCGGCGCCTTCTACAACTCGGCCACCGGCCACTACCCGCCGGACTTCGGCGGAGACTACTTCTTCGCGGATCTCTGCGAAGGCTGGATCTGGCGGTACGACAACGCTGCCGCCACCATCACCGAGTTCGCCACCACTATCTCCTCTCCGGTTGACTTGAAGATCGGACCCTTCGACGGAGACCTCTACTACCTCGCCATCGGGTCGGGACGGGTCTTCCGCGTATCCACAGACCTCATCTTCGCCGACGGGTTCGACTAGACGTCTCGACCGTCCCTGGCGCTCCGCAGGCCTGGGAGGTGGGCTGCTGAGGCTCTCGGTAGGCGCAGTTCGGCGCGGAAGCGTCCGTCCGTCTCCTTGACGGTCAAGCTCGCCTCGCGGCCATAGACGGCCTCCAGCCGCCGCCTGACGTTCTCGATGCCCACCCCGGCGCCGGATCGAGTCGTGCGCTGGGGATCGCAGGGGTTCTCCACCGCGATCTCCAGCAGGCCGCCCCGCGACCGCGCCTCGATGCGCACCACGCCCCCTTCCACCATGCCGGCGATGCCGTGGGTGACGGCGTTCTCCACCAGCGGCTGAAGCAGAAGCGGGGGCGTCGGCCACTCGTCGACCGCCGAGTCCACTTGGAACTCGGATCCGAGCCGCGCACCGAAGCGAACCCCTTCCACCTCCAGGAAGCGCCGCGCCCAGGCCAGTTCCTCGGCGAAGCCGACCAGGTCCTTGGCCCCGAGGCTCAGGCTCCTCCGGAGCAAGTCCCCGAGCAAGAGACACATCTCCCGTGCCCGCTCGGGGTTCACGGTGGTGAGCGCGCTGATGGAGTTCAGGCTGTTGAAGAGGAAGTGGGGATGGAGTTGAGCGCGCAGCGTCTTGAGCTCGGCTTCCTTGGACCAGACCTGAAGCTCGAGAGCCTGTTTCTCCGCCAGACGCGACGCCTCGGCGGCGGCCATCACGTAGTGTACGGCGACCGCCAGCAGGAAGAGCAGAGCGCCTACCGCTGAGAACAGGGGCACCACCTGGGTGAAGCGCTCGGAGAGGCCGCTTCCGGCGAAGCCGTGATCGAGCACCAGGGCCCAGCCCCGGCCCATCAGGACCCAGAGAGCGCTGGCCACCGCCGCCGCCGCGCTGTGCGTGGCCAGGAGCCGCGGCACTCCGGCGTCGCGCAGCGGAACCGCCCGGCACAGGTAGAACGCCGACAAGCTGATGAAGGCATAGAGCAGACAGAGCGGCAGGCCCAGGGCCACCGCCTCCAGCCAGGGGAACCGCCCCGACATCACGAGCAGCCAGGCCAGGGCCGCCCCGGCGAACCCCCAGGCCAGCAGGTACAGGCCGAACCGCCGTCGATCTGCGGTGAGCGGGTGCAAGGTCGTGGAGCGCCGCGTTAGTTGTGGACCTCGACTCCACCCATCAGGGCCAGACCCCTCACGATCAGCCGCTTGCCGGTCTCGCCGCGCGGCTTGGTGGTGTCCTCGAAGCCCCCCATCACCGGGAAGCCCTTCATCACCACCGTCCAGTCCTCGGGGACCTTGATCTCGATACCACCCATGAGCGCCACCGTCTCGATCACGACCTCGCGGTCGAACATGCCGGCCTGGCGCAGGTCCAGCTCGCAGCCGCCCATGACCGCCACCATGTCGCCACCCCGGAAGGCCTGCGAGTGGCTGGTCAGCACGTGGCCGCCCATCAGCGCGAACATGTTGACCACGTCCTCGGAGGTGGCACGAAGACCGCGCGCCGGGCTCAGGGCTCGATAGGCGAGCGACGCCCCCAGACAGAGAATCAGAAGACCCGGCCACAGCTTCCAAAAACTGACGGAGATGAGGTCCAGGTTTCCCGCCAGCAACCAGGAGCCGATGCCGATCCAGAGCCAGGCCAGCCAGCGAGCGCCAGCCCCGGGCGCCAACAGCTTCTGGATGCCGATGGCGACGAGCACCGCCGGCCAGAAGCGCAGGAGCCGGCCGGCCTCGATGAGGCGCAGGTTGTCGAGGGTGAAGACCACACCCAGCGCCATCAGCGAGAGCCCCAAGATCAGGCGTGGCGTCAGGCGCTCAGTGAGGGGGGGCTCGGGTTCACGAATCATGGCGAACCTCCTCGATTCCGACGGGCGAGCGGTGCAGGGCGCGCCAGGCCACAGCGGCGCCGATGGCGACCAGGAAGAGCGGCCAGGACTGCCCCAGTCGGAGCAGGTGAAGGTTGTGCGCCAGGAACAGGAGGCCCAGGAAGACGAACCAGAAGCCGTCGCCAGGGCTATCGTCCGGGCCGGGGTTCAGCCAGTGGCCGACGCCGATGACAACCAGGAAGAGCGGCCAGTAGCGCCAGTAGGCCCCCAGGTCCGCCAAGCCGAACCTACCGGTCAGAAGCGTCACCCCCAGCAGAATCAGAAGGCCACCGAACAGCCCCTGGGTCAACCGGCTCCCGAGGTCGCTCCTCATGCCCACCTCCACCCTCAAGCTACGGCGTGGCCCGCGGGTAAGCCGCCGCTTCCCGGCGAAAGGCGGCGCCGGCCCGGCGAACGGCGGTTCAGGTCAAGGCCACCCCCATCGGAGGGGAGAGGGCGATCCCCTGTGCGCGGGTCCCTGCGCCAAGTCTCCCGCGACCGAAGGAGACATACAATCGCTGCCGATGATCGGCTCCACGCTGTCGCACTACCAGGTCACCGGGGAGCTGAGCCGGGGCGGTATGGGCGTCGTCTACCGCGCCGTCGACCTGAAGCTCGACCGCGAGGTGGCGCTCAAGGTTCTGGCCCCGGAGCTTCTCTCCGATCCCGAGTTGCGACGTCGCTTCGTCCAGGAGGCGCGGGCCACCGCGGCCTTGCAGCATCCGGCCATCGCGGTCGTGCACGAGATCGACGAGGCGGAGGGGGTGACGTTCATCGCCATGGAGCTGGTTCGCGGCGAGCGGCTGGCCGACCTCCTGGCGCGCGCACCGCTGGACCCCGAGCGGTGCCTGGCCCTGGCCACCGAGGTGGCCGAGGGTCTCGGGGAAGCTCATCGGAAGGGCGTGGTGCACCGGGACCTGAAGCCCGCCAACATCCTGGTGAGCGAGAGCGGCCACGCCAAGATCATCGACTTCGGGCTCGCCAAGCTGCTGCACCCGCTAGGCGTGCTGGCCAACCAGGTGGAGACCCCGGCTCGCGCCCAGACCGATCCCGGCAAGATCCTGGGCACCGTGGCCTACATGTCGCCGGAGCAGGCGCGGGGCGAGGAGGTCGACGCCCGCAGCGACGTCTTCTCGTTTGGCAGCGTCCTCTTCGAGATGCTCTGCGGCCGGCCGGCCTTCTCTCGACCGAGCGCGGTGGAGACCCTCCACGCCATCATCAAGGAAGATGCACCCCTGCTTTGCGAACTCGCCGTCCCGGCGGCACGGGTGCGCGACGACCTGGGGCGACTGCTCGGCCAGTGCCTGGAGAAGGACGCCGAGGACCGCTACCAGTCGATGCGGGAGGTGGTGGCGGAGATCCGCAAGATCCGAGAGCGCCTGGCGGCGCCGGGAGAGGTGTCGGCCCCACGTTCTGCGCCGGCTGCCGGCGTGGCCCCGGGCCCCCTGCGCGTCGCCATCGTCGACGACGAGCCGCTGGCGCGCACCGTGGTGCGCGAGTACCTGTCGAAGCACGCCGACGTCGAGATCGTGGCCGAGTGCGCCAACGGGTTCGAGGCCGTGAAGGCGGCGACGGAGCTGCGGCCGGACCTGTTGTTCCTCGACATCCAGATGCCGAAGCTCACCGGCTTCGAGGTGCTGGAGCTGATCGATCGCTCGATCGGGGCCGTGTTCGTGACCGCCTTCGACGAGTTCGCGCTCAAGGCCTTCGAGGTCAACGCCGTCGACTACCTGCTGAAGCCCTTTTCCGCCGCCCGTCTGGACCAGGCCCTGACGCGGGCCCGGCAGCGGCTGG
>DATECU010000138.1:0-7603 GCA_035286745.1 Vicinamibacteria bacterium
GAAAAGGTGCGGTAAGAGCGCACCGCCGCCGTGGTGACACGACGGGCAGGGAAAACCCCACACGGAGCAAGGCCAAATAGGGGGGCGCTTGAGGCTGGCCCGGCTGAAGCCCCCGGGTAGGTTGCTGGACCCCATGGGTAACCATGGGGCTAGAGGAATGATCGCCAGCCGTTCGGTTCCGAAAGGGGCCGGGCGGAGACAGAATCCGGCTTACAGACCCACTCTGTGACCGCTCGATTCCAACGACCGGTAGGAGGAACGGAAGCAGTCAGCACTCAGCTGTCAGCAACGGCCAACAGCCAGCAGCAAGCCGGCATGGCGGGCAAGCTGGCGGCAACGAGCGGCGGCACTCAGCAAACGACATGGAGGGCGCGCGGCCACAGGGCTCAGCGAGCGAATACGTCGAGAGAGGACGAACAGACATCAATCGCTGCCATCGATCCTGACGGTTCGGCAGGGCTTCTCGCCGGGCTGAGTGCTGAATGCCGATCGCTGAATGCTGGTAGCTGACTGCTACGGGAGGACTCCTAGCCCATGAAAGTTCTCGTCACCGGCGGTGCAGGCTTCATCGGAAGCCACCTGGTCGAGGCCCTGGTCCGCAAGGGGCATCGGGTGCGCGTTCTCGACAACCTGAGTTCGGGTCGCGTCGGCAACCTGCGTGCGGTCCGGGAGCAGGTCGAGCTGCTGCGCGGGGATTGCGCGGATCTCCGCGCGGCCGCCAAGGCCGTGAAGGGTGTCGAGGTCGTCTTCCACCAGGCCGCCATCCCCAGCGTCGCCCGTTCGGTGCTCGATCCCGCGTCGTCCCATCGTGGCAACGGCACCGCCACCGTGACCATGCTGGTGGCGGCCCGCGACGCCGGCGTGCGGCGCTTCATCTACGCCGGCTCGTCTTCGGTGTACGGGGATTCGCCCGAGCTGCCCAAGCGCGAGTCGATGCCGGCCTGGCCGCTCTCGCCTTACGCCGTCGGCAAGCTCATGGGGGAACACTACCTGCGGGTGTTCGCCAACCTCTACGGCCTGGACACCCTCACCCTTCGCTACTTCAACGTCTTCGGCCCCCGGCAGGACGCCAGCTCTCCCTACAGCGGCGTGATCAGCCTGTTCCTGACGGCGCTGCTCTCCGGCAAGACGCCGGTGATCTACGGCGACGGCGAGCAGAGCCGCGACTTCACCTACGTGGGCAACGTGATCGAGGCCAATCTCCAGGCGCTCACCGCCAAGAAGCCCAGAGGGGTGGTGGTGAACGTGGCCACCGGCCAGCGCATCACGCTCAACGAGCTGCTGGCCTTGCTGGCGCGGGCCACCGGCCGGCCGGCCAAGGCCCGGCATGCGAAGACCCGGGCCGGGGACGTTCGCCACAGCTTGGCTGACATCGAGCTGGCGCGCCGCGTTCTCAAGTACCGCCCCAGCATCGATCTGGAGGCGGGCCTGCGCCGAACGGTTGATTGGTACCGCTCCCACTAGAGCGGTCGGGGCCGCACCCAAACGAACGGAAACCACAGAGGCGCAGAGGCACAGAGAAGGAGAAGAGGAAACCGCCGGCCAGAAGCGGAACGGATGGCGCTCGGCCCGGGCAGGTTGCGCATCGAGGTGCCAGGGCGCGCGACTCGCGAGGCCCGAACCGTAGTCCAATGACAATGGCCGAGCGTCGGAGCGCGGAGCGGCACTTCGATGCCAGCGCGGGCCGAGGAATCCTCGCAAGAGAACAAGGAATCGCCGGCTGGTGGTTCACCGGCCCCGGGATGGGCTCCGCTACTTCCGGGGCTCGAGGCTGGCCAGGTGGGCCGCCCAGGCCTTCTGGAACTCCGGGTAGCTCAGGGACAGCGCAACCGGCAGAGCTTCCTCGGAGGGATGCCCATCGCCCAACGATGCCAGCAAACGCTGCAAGCCGGATTCTCCTTTGACCCGCAGGATGTAGGCGGTGGCCGAGAGGCTGACCTCGTAGGCCTGTTGCAGCTCACCGGCCGGGACCGCCTGGAAGGGGCCCTCCAGTGTGAGCAGGGTGGGCAGGCGACCCGAACGAGCCAGGCCGGCGAGGCGTGCGTCGGCTCGGGCCGGATCTCCCCCCTCCAGCCACTGCGAGATGCCCTCGTGCAGCCAAGTGGGGCAGTTGCCGCGGGTCCGCCAGGCGATGAAGGAGTGGGCCAGTTCATGCCGCAGGACGCTCACCAAGCGGGCGGTGGGGTTGGTCAGTCCCTGCACCGGGACTCGGATGGTGCCGTCGTTGACGCCCGCGGCCCAGGGCGGCGTGGGGCCGTCCTGGAAGGCGGCCTCGGTCTGCAAGACCACGGTGACCGGCGCGTCGGGGCGAAAGCCGAGGTGCCGCGCGTGCTCCTCGAAGGCGGCCGCCAAGGTCTTCAGCACCGCAACGCCCATGGGTTCATTCACGCTGCCGTCATAGCGCAGGCGAAACTGGGCGCCCTGGGTGGGTTGCGCCGGCGGGGGCGCCACCTCGCTCAGCTTGCGCCTCACGTTGGCGTCGGGGTGGAGCAGTAGGCTGCGCTCGTACTGCTCGATAGCCCCCGCGCGATCGCCCTGGGCGGCCAGGGCGTCGCCCAGCAGGGCGCGGGATCGGGCGTCTCGGCTGTCGATCTTGACCGCCCGCTCGGCGATCTGCCGGGCGGCTCGCGCGTCGCCTAACGCGAGATAGGCGTCGACCAGGCCGTGCAGCGCGGGCAGCGACAGCGGGTCGCGCGCCAGGGCCATGCGCAGCAGGCGGGTGGCTTCCACCGGGTCGCCGGCCAGCAGTCGCTCGCGGGCCTTGAGGACGTCGGGATCTCGGCTGCTCTGCACCGGCGCCAGTTGCTCGACCTTGGCGACAAGGCTCTTGGGCAGGCCGTAGACGCCACCGTCCTTGGCGTAGCGAACCTGGGTTCCCTCGTACCACACCCGGTCGACCTGGATGGTGCGGCCGTTGGTCAACACGATGACGTCGGCCTTGGCCCCCGGGGGCACCAGGATAATGGCGGCCAAGACCAGCCGGGAGAGGGAGGAGGGCTTCACGCCTGCTTCAGGGGAGGATCTCTCGACCAGCGATCACCCGGGGCTTGGCCCCGCCCTCGCGGAAGTAGGCGGGTAGCCCAGGCAGCGCGGTCTCGGCTGCCGCCTGGTTCGGGTAAAGGCCCCAGCACAGCCGGTAGCAGTCACGCCCCTTGAAGCTCACGGGCACAATAAAGAGCTCGGGTCCTCCGGCGCTGGCGGTGGCCTTCTGCACCGTCTCCGCAGAGCAGGCGACCAGGATCTGGATGGTGGAACTGCCCGGCTGGCTCTTCACGTGGGCCAGAAAGCCATGGGCAGCCTGGTCGAGCTGGCCGCCCTGCAGCAGGTTGCGCGCCTCGGTGAGGCCAGGAGCCACGGCGGGCAGCGACGCCCTGGGCGACGTCTGGGTGGCCGGAGGCGGGCTGGCCGGCTCTGCTGAAGGTGCCGGGACCCCGGTTGCGCTGGCGGTGGGACTGGGAGCCAGGGAAGCGGGCGGGAAGCTCGGTGCCGGCGTGGCGGGGATCAGCGCGGGGCCGGGAGAAGGCCGCACCGGTGCCGGCGGGGCGGCTGCCCGGGGCAAGAAGTACCAAACGCCTAGCGCGCTGGCGCCGAGAGTGGCGACCACCCCCAAGGCGATCACCAGCCGGCGGCTGGATGCTGCCGAACCACGGCCTCCGCGTCCGGGAGCATGGCCGAAGTTGGGGGCCCATTCCGGCTCCGGCCGCTTGCCCAGGGGCTCCAGGGGGCCTTCCGTCTGCCGCGAGTCGAGCAATGCGTCGAGCGCTGCCAGCTCGTCCTTGCTCGGTCGTTTGGCGGCGGGGGTTGCGGTCGGTCGCTCGAAAGGGGAAGGGAAGGCCGGGACCTCGGTGGGTGCAGGCCGGGAGGCCGCGGGCGGAGGGGCCGCGGCCGGGGGCTCGGCGGCTCGCTTCGGTGGCGCCGGAACCAGGGGCAGCGGGCGCGGGGGTGGTGGAGCGATGGCGATCTCCGGCATCTCCGGAGGCGGTTCGGGTGCCGGAGGCGGGGGGGGTGCAGGAAGCGGTGGCGGAGGGAGCTCGATGAGATCGAACCCGGCCGCCGGCTCGGGAGGGGCGGCCACGAAGAAGGGGTCGTCCGCCGGAGGCGGTTCGGGGACGGCGAGCGCCGCCCGGGCCGTGTCGCCCAAATCCAGCTCGGGACCGTCGCCGTCGTCGAGCCGAAAGGCAGGCTCCGGTGCCGAGGCCTCACCCTGCTGGCGGCGCTCCAGGAGGCCCAAGAAGAAAAGCGCACACGCCACCTTGGCGGCGTCGAACTCCTCGAGGCGAGCCCTGGCTGCAGCGTCCTTGAGGGTGCACTGGCCGTCGACTTGAGCGAGCAGGGCGTTGGCCTCGGGCGGCAGATCCGCGGACGGCCCCGGCCCCCCGCTCGCCGGCGTCAACACGGCTCCCAGCCCCTCCAGGTGGCGCAAGACGAAGTTGCGGTCGGACAGAGCGCGTACCGCCGCCACCAACAGGGCATCGGAGGTGAGCTTCAGATCGACGGCGCCCTTGGGCAGCACTCCGTCCTCGAACTCGAAGGTGCCCGAGGCGTAGGCCATCACGTCGGAGAGGATGCGCTCCACCTTGGATCGGGCCGCTTCCGACAACTCCCGCTGGCTCACGAAACCGGTCTCGGCCAGGACCTTGGCGAGCGGGTTGCCGGGGCCCACCTTGGTGTTGACGTCCTCCAGTTGTTCAGGGGTGATCTTGCCGTTTTCGATCAGGAGCGCGCCGAGCTGGTCGCGCGGATCGTTCGAGGAACCAAAGAGGATTCGGCCGGCGCGGAAGTAGATGGCCTTCTGATACGAGGGTCCCTCGACCTTCAGGGACCCGGTGGCGCCGTTGCGATGCAGGTTGGTGAGAAGAAAAGGGAACGACTTGGGATCGATGCTGCCGCTGATGGGAAACGTGTCGCCCATCGACCCTCCCGGTGCCCGCGGCCCGCGCCTCCTCGGACGGGCGGATCACCCATATTCTCAACATATTAACACGAAGCCCTCGACGATTGACAGGCTCCGGGCCGGCTGACTAGACTGGCGGCTCCTCACTTAGGACCGGGAACGAGGAGGGAGCTTGATCGAGGATCGCCGCTCAGAAGACGACTGGTTCCGGGAGAACGAGCGCCACCTGCTGGAGGCGGCGCGGGTGGCCCGCGAGAAGCGAGAGAAGGCCCGGGCGGAAAAGGAGAAGGCCGAGGAGCTGGTGCGGCTCAAGCAGCTCCACTACCTGAAGTGCCCCAAGTGCGGCCACGACATGAAGGAAGAGACCCTGGATCGGGTCACCGTCGATCGTTGCACCTACTGCGAAGGCGTGTTCTTCGACGCCGGCGAACTGGACCAGGTGCTGCTGAAGAAGGGCGAGGAGAGGAAGGGCTTCTTCCGCCAGCTCATCGGCTTCTGAACGTGGTACTCGCTCTCCGGGCTTTGGTGCCCGTGGGGTCGGGGGGCGGGAAGCCCCGGCCTGATGGCGGCGGTCGCATTCGCTTCGAGCGCCGCGCCTAGTCCCGGATCCGAGGCCGCGTCATGCCCTACCTCATCGACGGCAACAATCTCTTGGGGTCCTGGGGCGGCCCGCGAGCCGGCGACGACCGGCGAGCCGAGGTGGTGCAGCGGGTGGTGGAGTTTTGCCGGGCTCGTGGCGCCAAGGCGACCCTGGTCTTCGATGGCAGGCCCTTGCGATCTGACCTCGCCGCCCAGACCTTGGGGTCGGTCGCGATTCGGGTTCCGCCGCCCGGCCAGGATGCCGACACCCTGATCCGCGAGATCGTGGACCGGTCGACCCGGCCCCAAGAGCTGATCGTGGTGACCTCGGACAAGCCCCTTTACTCGTACGCCCGGACCCGAGGGGCGTCGGTCCTTCGCGCCCACGAATGGAATGCCGAGGAGCGGCGCCGAAGGGGCCCCAAACGCGCCGGGCCGTCCGACGACTCCGAGAAACCCCAGCGAGAACAAGACGTAGCGGCCTGGCTGAAGAAGTTCGGGGCCTCCGAGTAGCCTCTCGCCCAAGCGACAACAAACGATGACAGTGCCGGGATCCTGACGCCTGGCCAGGCTTTCGCCGTCCGGCCTCGTCAGGCGTCAACTTGGGTTGACGTGTGCGCAGAACGCCAAAACCTGCCCCCGCCTTGGCGCCTGCCAGTAACTCACTGATCTAAAAGAAGTTGCTGTGCTGGCGGTCGCCTGGCATGCGGGTTGCCCCTGAGAGATGCGTCGTGTGCGGCACTGCCGGCGCGGGCCTTCGCGGGAGAGACGGAGGCCCGCGCCGGACTTCGAAGCCGCTTCCAGAGTTTCGCTTTTCGAGAACCACCGGGCCGCTCTCGAGTTGGCCCGGCAGGAAGGAATAGGAGAAAGCCATGAAGCTGCATCGTCTGGTCGTTGCCTGTTTGGCCGCCGTCCTCGCCGTCAGCCTGTCTTCGGGAGTGGCCCTGGCCGCCAAGCCCGCGCCTACCGGGAAGGTCAACATCAACACCGCGTCTGCGGAACAGCTCACCACCCTGCCCGGCATCGGCCCCAAGCTGGCGGCCCGGATCGTGGACCACCGGCAGAAGTCGGGCGCCTTCAAGTCCACCCAGGAGCTGATGAACGTGCAGGGCATCGGTGAGAAGAACTACCAGAGCCTTCAGCCCTATCTGACGGTGGGGGACGGCGCGACCAAGGCTGCGTCCACCAAGTAGATCCGACCCCGACGGGGGCGGCCTCTTGAGGGCCGCCCCCACCGGTTACCACTTGCGGAGCTTCGGTTCATGAAAGAGCGCGGGCACACCCTGATCGAGATGCTGATGGTCCTCGCCATCATCATGATCATGGCCTCGGTGGCCATCCCTCACCTCAAGGCCTATTCGGTGCAGGCCCACATCCTGGGCGCGGGCCGGATGTTCAAGGGCGAGTTCCTGCTGGCCCGCTCGATCGCCGTGAAGAAGAGCGCGCAGACCGCCATCCGCTTCGAGACCCGACCCGACGGTGCCTACTACGCCACCTACCTGGACGGGAACCGCAACGGCGTGCTGTCGGTGGACATCCAGGCGGGCGTCGATCGCATGATCTCCGGGCCCTTCCGCCTGGACGGCAAGGCGCCCGGTGTGCGGGTGGGGATCCTGCCCAACACCCCGGCCCCGCCGCCGGACCATGGCATCCTCGACCCCTCCGATCCCATTCGGTTTGGCGCTTCCAACATGCTGTCCTTCTCGCCGCTGGGAACCGCCACCCCGGGGACCTTCTACCTGGCCGGCGAGGGCATCCAGGGCGCCGTGCGCGTCACCGGTGGCAGCGCCAGAGTGCGCCTCATGATCTGCCGCGGCACACGGTGGACGGTGAGCAGTTGACGCACACGACAGCAATCGGCGGTCAGCTATCAGCATTCAGCTACGGCAACAGCGGCGGGCAGGGGGCTCGACCTGCTCGGCTTGGCCCCTTCCCCCCGGCCTCGGGCATGCCGTGGCTTGTGGCTGAGTGCGGATGGCTGACCGCTTGGTTCGCGTCCCCAGTGTGCTAGTCTCAGTCCTTGTAGCATGGGCTCGCATCTCTACCTGCTTCTCACCCTGGCTTTCTACGCTGTGGGGGCGCTCCACGTGGTGGTCCACGCCTTCACGCGGCGGCGCTTGCTGACCACCT
>DATECU010000139.1:0-10460 GCA_035286745.1 Vicinamibacteria bacterium
GTGTTCGACCGGCCGAAGACGATTGCCAAGTCGTGGGGACGCGACGGGGTGGTGACCGAATGGAATCCCACCTTTGGCGGGGTGGCGCTGGACCTGGGGCTGGGAGTCGAGCTGTGCTGGCCGCACAGCCCTGAGCAGAAAGGCACGGTCGAGAACCTGGTCAAGTGGGTGAAAGGGTCGTTCTTCAAACAGCGCCGGTTCCTGGATGAAGAGGACCTGCAGCGGCAGCTTGGGGAGTGGCTGGTGGAAGTCAATACGCAACGGGCTTCGCGAGCCACGGGCGAGATCCCCGAGCAGCGGCTGAAGCAGGAGAAGCCGCGCCTGCGTCCGCTCAAGGTCGCACCGGCCGATCTGGCCCTGCGCATCCCGATCACGGTGGGGCCCACCGGCGTGGTCCTCCATGACACCCACGAGTACTCCATGCCGCCGGACGCGCTGGGGATTCCCGGCACGCTCTACCTGTACCGAGACAGCGTCCGCATCGTGGCCGGACGGTACGAGGCCGTCCACCGGCGCCTGTTCGGTGCGCCGGGCAGGTCGACGCTGCCCGAGCACCGGGCCCAGCGGCTGGCGGCCGCGGCGGGCAAGCGCGCCAAGCGCTACATGCAGCGTGAGCACTTGCTCGAGATCGGCCGTGAGGCGCTCGAGTACCTGACCGAGCTCACGCACCGGCGCCCAGGGGTCTGGATCCGGGACGTCGACCGGCTCCATGGCTTGCTGCAACGGCATGGGAAGGACGTCCTCCGCGTCGCCTTCGAGCGCGGCTTGGCCGAGCAGGCCATTGGCGCGGAGTACATCGCTCACTACCTTGACTCGCCCCCGCCGGCGCGGTCGGCGGCGGTCCAGCAGGAGCTGCCGCTGTGATCCCGCGCGGAGACGGATTCCTCGTAAGTGCTGAAAACGGGGTCGACCCAAGAGTCGTCCGCACTTGCTTGCGTCGATCCTGGGGCATCCTGGTGCGTCGTTCTTCGCCGCCGCAGCTCGGGACCCTCCGAGAGTCTGTCGAGAGGGCAGAGTCATGAAGCCGACCGACGACGAACTCGACGCCCTGCTCAAGCGGCTTCACTTGGCCAACGCCCGCAGAATCTGGCCCCAGCTGGTGGAGCGTGCCGAGAAACAGGAGTGGTCCTACCGAGATTTCCTCGCCCTCCTGGTGGCCGAGGAGATTGCCCAGCGTCAGCAGACACGCCTGGTTCGGCTTTCTCGCCGCGCCACCTTTCCCTTCCTCAAGACCATCGACGACTTCGATTTCACCTACCAGTCGACACTTCGTCTTTCTCTGCTCGGCTCCGCCCTCTCCCCAGACTTCATCACCGAAGGGCGCTGCCTGATCCTGGCGGGCAAGCCTGGTCGGGGCAAGACCCATCTGGCCGTCGCCATCGCCTACCGTGCCATCCAGAACGGCTTCGACGCCATCTTCGTCACCGCGGCCGAGCTGATCGACGATCTCTCGGCAGCCTTCCGGGCGGGCGGCCTGGCCAAGGCCCTGGACGCCTATACCCATCCGGATCTCCTTGTGGTCGACGAGGTCGGCTACCTCACCTACGGCACCGACGCCGCCAACATGCTCTTCCACGTGGTCAACCACCGGCACCGCCGCAAGCGCTCCATGATCTTCACCACCAACAAGCAGCTCAGCGCCTGGGGCCGCGTCCTCCACGACGATGACCTCGCCCAAGCCATCGTCGATCGGGTCCTCGAACGTGGTCGCCTCCTCCAGCTCGACGGACCCTCCCTGCGTACCAAGCACCTCGGCCTTGACGAGACCCCGGCCGGAGCGTCAAATCAGGAGGCTGACAACCTGGCCAGAATTTCCGGAATCGCCAGGCCAGAATTTCCGGAACCTACACCGGCTTCGACGCCCAGCCGGTTCCCCGTCACCACGCCTTCAACCGTGCCTTCAACAGGCTGAGAGCAGAGACAGTCCGTCAGATCAATGACGAGGTCGTGAACTGGGCCGTCGAAGCCGGCCTGGAGAACGGCAAGCGTGCTCGCGTGGACACCACGGTGGTCGAGACCGACATCCGCTTCCCATCGGACTCGAGCCTGCTCTGGGACTGCGTGCGCGTGATCACCCGTGAAGTCAAGCGACTCGGAGAGGACGCGCCCAAGGCGGTCCGGGGGTTCAAGGACCACACGCGTAGGGCGCGGCGGCGCTTCCAGGAGATCACCCGCATGACGCGCCGACAGCGCCATCAACAGCAACTGCCCAAGTACCGCGACTTGCTCACCACGACGCAGCAGGTGCTCTTTGCCGCGCGCATCGTACTGCCCAAGGCCCGCAAGAAGGCTGACTCGTGTGCTGACCTGATGCGGGGCATCCGCATCCGCGCCGCGTGCGACATGATCGAGCACTACTGCTCGCTCGCCGACCGGGTCGTCAACCAGACACGCCGTCGGGTACTCGAGAAGGAGCAGGTTCCTGTCGCAGAGAAGACCTTCTCCATCTTCGAACCCCACACCGACTGCATCGTGCGTGGCAAGGCTCAGAAGCCCGTCGAGTTCGGACACAAGGTGTTCCTGGCCGAGAGCGGCAACGGCCTCATCACCGACTACGGAACCCTCGACGGCAACCCGCCGGACGAGACTCACGTCGGGCCCACCCTGGATCGGCACCAGGGGACCTTCGGCAAAGCCCCCGACATCTTCGCTGGAGACCGCGGCTTCTACAGCCTCGCCAACCTGGACCTCTGCCGTGAGGCCGGCGTCAAGATCGAGTCCATCCCTCAGCGTGGCGGGAGCAAGACCGCCGAGCGCGAAGCGTACGAGAAGACCCGCGTGTTCAAGCAGGCGCAGCGGTTTCGTGCCGGCGTCGAGGGGCGCATCTCGGTGCTGATGCGCGGCCGCGGCATGCGGCGCTGCCTATCGGCTGGGCGCTCACGATTCGAGGTCTTCGTCGGCATGGCCGTGCTGGCGAACAACCTGCTGATCCTGGCGGAGCTACTGCGGAAGAAAGAGGCCGCTCGGCGGAAGCGCGCGGCCTGACCGTCGTTCGGGCTGATCAGCCAGCCGGGGTACGACGAGCGGCGGAGCCCTTCTTGCGAGACCGTGGCGAGGCACCGCTTGTTGCCCTTCTCCGCGGCAGAGCGGCCGGCTGAACGATCGAGTGGCGAATACAAAGCGAAAGTCAATCGACCCCGGCGCGTTTTGCACCAGAAACTAGCTAGCTAGCGGGCTATCCGATCGTTGCCGATTGCTGATCTCATCGCTGAAAGCTGACTGCTATTGCCTCTGTCGCCGTCCTGGATCCGTTGCTGAACGCTGACTGCCTACCGCTGATTGCTGCCGTCCGCTTCCGTCACCCAAACCACACCGACCGGCGTCGCGCCAAGCGGCCGTCGATCAGGCGTTGGATGGTGGAGCGGACTTCCTGGGTCAGCCGGTTGACCAGGATCGGATCGTCGGCGCCGTCCGGGCCGTAGTCGTCGACCGGGATGGGGTCGGCGAAGTCGATCGACCACTTGCTGGGCAGCGGAATCACCCCCAGCGGCCCCAACCAGGGGAAGGTCGGCGTCAGCGGCCAGTACGGCAAGCCAAACGGCTTGCCTACCCAGTTGGCGTTGGCGATCACGGGATGCACTTCCTCGGCCCCCACAACGGCGCAGGGCACCAGGGGGGCGCCGGTGCGCAGCGCCAGCCGCACGAAACCACCACGGCCAAAACGCGCCAAACGATAACGATGCTTGAAGGGCTTGCCGACGCCCTTGACGCCTTCGGGAAACACCCCCACCAGCTCGCCTCGCCGCAGCAGGCGCTCGCCGTTCTCCTGGCTCGCCCGCACGGCCCCGGTTTGAGCCAAGAGGGGCGCCAGGAAGGGCAGCAGGGCGAACATGTCGAGCGCCAGCATCCGGCATTCCCGCCGAGCCGGATGGTGGTGCCGGATGGCCAGGTTGATCATGACGCCGTCCCAGGGCAGGACCCCTGAGTGGTTGGCGACGATCAGGGCCGGGCCTTCCGCCGGCACGTGCTCGACGTCCAGCGCTTCCACCCGCCACCACATCGTGTAAAGGAACTCGAACAGCGGGAGGATGGTCTTGGTGAACTTCTTGTCGTAGCCGAAATCGTCCACGTCCTCGGAGTGCCAGGAGAAGTAGGAGGCGCTCCAGGCCCGGGCCAGGTTCTCCCAGCTCAGGGCTCCCGGGCCCGCCTGGAGCAGCCGGGCCAGCGCCACCATCAGCCCCTCCCGGGCTCCGCCCTCCAACTCGGCTCTGAGGCGGGCCAACTCCTGCTCGAGCTCCCGCACCCGCGCCTCGGCGTCATCCGTGTCCGGGCCCTGCCGCGCCCGCCGGGGGCGGCCCAGGGGAACCACCTTGGCACTCTCGCTCATACGGCAACCTCCGGCTGGCCGGCGGACACTCGAGGATATCGGTAGGCGAGGTAGGCGGAAAGCGCATCCCGGCTGGAATGGCGGGCCGCGAAGCCCAGGGCGCGCCGGGCCTTCTCGCCGTCGGCCACGAACGAATAGCGAGCGTAATCCACGAACCCGCCCGGGGCATCGCCCAGACCGGTGGACCACAGGAGATCCGCCGAGAGCTGGGCCAGCGGATGGGGCACCGCCACCGGGATCTTCTGCGCCAGGTGCAGGGCCGACACCAGCGGAATGGGGCGGGAGGGAACCACGTTGAGAGCACCGCCAGGGGCTTGATCGAGGGCCAGCAGGGAGGCGGCCAGCGCATCGTCGGGGTGTAGGAGTTGGATCAGCGGGTCGAAGCCCATCAGCACCGGCACCACCCGGTGGTCGAAGATCACGGTGTAGAAGGTGTGCACCCCGGGGCCAAACAGCGGCGCAAAACGAAGCACCGTCACCTTCATCTCCGGATAGCGCCTGGCGAAGGCGGCAGCGTGCTGCTCCGCCTCCAGCTTGTCGCGAACCCAGGACAGCCCCAGGTTGGGCGAGAGGGGAAGCTCCTCGGTCAGGAAGTTCGGGTTCTGGCCTCGGGCCCCGTAGACCGCGGTGAAGGAGCGCATCAAGACGTGGCGCACCCCGGCCGCCGCTGCTGCGGCCAGCAGGTTCAAGGACCCTATCGACTCCAGCTCATGCGCGTAGGAGCTGTCGCGACGGGGGTTGGTGAAGAAGGCTAGATGCAGGACGGTCTCGACCCCCTCCTGCCGAAAGACGTCCAGCAGGTGCTGATCCGAGGCCGGCTCGGTCAGGTCCACCTCGCGGTGTGCCACCGCCAGGGCCGGGGGTGGGGTCGCGATATCCACCGCCACCACCGCCTGGCTGCCGCGAAGCTCGACCAGCTTCCTGAGCAGGCGGGAGCCGAGGAACGACCCGATACCGGTGACGGCAATGCGACCCACGCCCTACTCCGAGGAGGCCGCGGGGGATGCCTTCCTGGCAGACCGCCGTCTGGGCGCGGCCTGAGCGGCCTTCAGGGCGGCCAGCTCCGCCTCCAGGGCCTCGATCCGGCGCAGCGCCTTCTTGAACTCGGTCCGGTTGGGGATGTTCATGGTCTTGAGCGCCCGTGTTACCGCCTCGTCCAGCTTGGCCTTTCCCTGCCAGGCGGTTTCCATGGCCTTCATGAACCTCGGATTCGACATCAGCTCGCCCGAGATCTGGGTCAGCACCTCCTCGCCACGGGCCTTGAGTCGATCGAAAACGCTCTGGGGTCCGGTCACCGGCGGCTCCTTTCGAAAAGGGTGTCTTCGGCCAAGTATCCTAGATCACGTCCGCGCCAAGCGCCCACTCCTACTAGCCCGCAGCCTCCTCGACCTCCCGAGCGCGCGGCGGCCGGGGCCGGGGCCGAAAGCCGCGGAGGTCGACCTCGCGTTCCAACAACTCACGGAACTTCTCGGCCCCGATGGCGCCGGCCTCGTGACCGGAGATCATCTCCATGGTGTCGATCGCCTTCTCCCAGACCCGCTCCCGCCGGGCGATCTCGTCGGCGTCGCGGATCCTGCCGAACTCCTGGACGTACTTGTTGTGGCGGCACAGCATGCGGAAAGCCTGCTGGGTGTCGGGACGCCGGATGGGAAGGCCCAGCAGGCGCACGTCGTTGCCGACGTCGTGAACCGGCTGGCCCCATTCGTTGTAGCCGCCGAAGATGGTCCCCAACTTCTCCAGTGCGTTTGCGAGCTTGGGCTCGTTCAGCCGGGTCAGCACCCCCTTCACCAGGGGCAGCGTCAGGTTCCGAAACACCGTGGGATCGGTGAGTCGAACGTTAACGCCCAACTCCTCGCGAGTGATGCGCACCACGTCTTCGGAGCGAATGCGGTTGTCGGTGGCCAGATGGATCCGGCAGCCGATGGCCTCCGGCACCGCCAGCGCGGCCAGGATCCCGGCCACCACCCGGTCGACCGGCACCAGGTTCAGCTCCGCCGACGGATCGCCCGGGAAGTTGCTCGCCAGCAGGCCGATGGCCCAGGCCTTGGCCCGGGCTATCGGATCGCCGCCCACGCCCTCGGACATCTGCTTGGAGCGCCCGAACGCGTTGATGGGAGCGTTCACCACCTTGGTATCGCCCCGGTTGTTTCCGGTCCGAGCATCGCCGATCACGATCGAGGGCAGGAGCTGCACCACCCTGAGACCGCGCTCCACCATGGCCCGGTCGGTCTCGATGGACGCCATGGCCTTGGTCAGCTCGTAGAAGTTGTTGTAGAAGTGACGCGGGAAGACGAGGGCGTTCTCCTGGGCCATGGAACGGCGCTTCCGCCCGTGGATGTACGAGGTCTCGATGGCGATGTGGCAGATGAAGGGCGAGCCCTCGGCCTCCTGCATGGCCAGCGAGAAGGCCAGAGCGTTCTGCGCACCGCTGACGTTGGCCCGGTAGGAGTTCTGGTAGCTGTCGTCGAACGACACGCTGGCGGCGCAGTGAATCACGTGAGTGAGAGTCTTGCCGAGCTTCTCCACCTCGACAGCTGCGATCCCCAGGTTGGGCTGCTCGATGTCGCCGGCAATGAAGCGGAACTTGCGGGCTCGCGCACCCGTGATGTGCAGGCGCTTGAGGAGCAGCGCGCCCCGTTGGGCCGGCGAGAGCACCTTCACCACCTGCCGGGTCCGGGGATCGCGCAGTGTCTCCGGTCGCACCACCGCCACCACCTCTTCGATGCGCCGGTCCCCCGCCGCCTGGTGGAGGATCTCCTTGCCCAGGAAGCCGGTGGCCCCGGTGAGCAGCACCTGCAAGCGTGGGTTGCGGCCCCGAGCCTTCAAGACGGCGCGGGCCTCCCGTTGGGCTCGTTCGACGCGGAGCCGCAGCTCTCGATCCGAGAGTCGGGTCTGCTCCCGGAACTTGAAGCTCTGACTGCGATCCACCACCCCGATCAGCTTCTTGACCCCCTTCTCGATGCTCTCGCTGCCGGTGACCGAGCCCACGGTACGGGCCAGGAAGCCGCCCATCCAGTTGATGGACCGCATCGCCTCGTTGACCACCATCTCGTTGCCGGTCAGCTCCAGGAACCGGCTGGCCAGGAACTGAGCCAGCACCTCGACCGGGTGGTTGTCGCGGTGGGCGTGGACCAGCAGCTCGTCCGGGGCCAGCGGCCCCTCGATCTCCTTCCCGGTTCGACGACTCACCCGAGCGATGTAGCTCGCTGGCGAGGTCCCCTCCGATGGGCCGGCGGGCGGGCGGGACGAAGTCTCGCCGCCCTCGGCGGGCGCTGCCGCCTGTCTCCTGGTGGGCATGGGGCCTCCGTGGGTCGCTGCTGTTGCGTCGGATTCTACACCTAGGGCGGGCTTTGCAGATCGTAGAGGGCGTAGGCACCGTGCTCGGCAAGCCGCCGTGCCCGGTCGAAGAAGGGGCGGTTGACTCCGAGGGACCACTCCGCCGGCCCGATCAGCACGTAGCGCACTCCGTGGCCGGCGAGCAGCGCCACCCCTTTGGGCCCGGCCTGATACATGAGCCGGATCTCTTCCTCCCGCCGCCCTGCGTCAAGCCCCTGCGACCAGATGTGTCCCGGATAGCCCAGAAGCGACCGGCGGCCCGACAACAGGACCGGCGAGTTGTGGGTCGGGGCGTGCAGCACCAGCAGCCGAGGCGGGACAGCGGCTGCAATGCTCTCGGCCATCGCCAGGCCCTCTCGGTCGAAGATGCCGTGGTCCTGGGCGCCTGACGCGACCCGCCAAACGTCCAAACCGCCCGCAAGCAGCAGGCCGCAGGTCAGCATCGCGGCCCCCAGACCACCCCACCAGCCCCTTCCCGCCAGTCGAGCCAGCAACAGGGCCACCAGGGGGATCGAGAGCAGGTACCAGTAGATCAGGAACTTCACGTTGTCCCAGATCCAGGGCGACATCCGGAACAGGTTGGGGATCAGGAACCAGAGCAGAAACGGAAGCGTGAAGAGGATCGTTTGGCGTGAGGCCAGGCGCTGGCGCAAGAAGAGCGCAAGGCCAAGCAGGGGCAGGAACAACCCCGCGTTCGTCAGCCAGAAGAAGAGCGGGTTCAGCGACCCTCGGTCCCAACCCGGCTGCCAGGCGAAGAAGCTCTGGGCCCCAACCGCCGTCCCTCGCGCCACCCACATCACCTGCGGTACCGCCAGCAGGAGCGCCATGCCGAAGAAGCCCGCCCAGGCCCGAAAGCGTCGAAACAGCAGGCTCAGGAAGACCGCGGTGGCCAGCAGGACCACCAGGCTGTGGGCATGAGCGAGCGGGAGCAGGCCCGCCACCACGCCAGCTCCCGCCAGCAGCCGCCGTCCCGACCGCTCCTCCGCGTTGACCGCCCGCCACCAGAGGGTGATGGCCAGAAGCGCCAGGGGCAAACCCAGCAGCAGCGACCGCTGCGGCACGAACAGCGTGGTAAGGGTGCTCCCCCAGCGGTACTCGCCCGTGGACAGGATCGTGTAGTTGCGCGGTAGGTGCAAGAGAAACCGTCCCAACCCCATGCCGGTCGAGCTGGCGTCCTTCAGGCACAGCAGGAAGCCGGTCCCGCCATTCAGGAAGAGCAACCAGGGCGCCAAACCAGCCGCCAATCGGCTCCCGGTGAGAAGCCAGGTCAGGCGACCGAACAAAGCGGTGAGCGCGAGCGCCAGCGCCAGGTTCACCACGAACACGGAGCGGACCAGCGGCTCGCCTACCGCCACCAAGAGCGCGCTCACGAAGTCGACCAGAAAGGGATAGGTGAGGCGAATCCCCGCCAGCTCGGGATGAATGGGCGGGAAGTTCTCCCCCCGCACGAAGCCCATCACAATGCCCAGGTGGAAGGGCAGGTCCCCGAGGTTGTGATCGACGCCGGTGGAGATGCCGGTGGGGCCGGCGACCATAGCCCGCTCGTAGACGCGCCAGAGCACAGCGCCCAGGGCGAGGTTGGCGCCGAAGCTTGACCAGGTGGAAGGACGTGGGTTCCGAGCCGTCGCCAACAGGGTCCGTCCCGCCAGTCGCAGGTCCTCGCTTAACCTCCGGCGGGCAGTGGATCCGGCCAGTGGCAATGCCGCCAGGGCTGCGCTCGTACCCACCACCGCCGGGCTCAGCCCGAACCAGGAGGCCAGGCAGAACCCGGCCAAGCCGAAGACCACAAACCCCAGCGGCACGCCGGCGGCGAGCCGTGCCCAGAGCGGCATATCGTCGTCAAACGCATAGGTTGCGGCGGTTGCGCCCAGAACCGCGGGGGACAGCCAGCACAGGCTCAGCACGGAGACCGGAACCGGTGCACCGGCACTTGGCTTGCTTCGGAGTGCACGCCGTCAGTGGGTGATCCGCGGGGGCGGTCCCATGAAGGGCCCCAGCCGATCGCGGATGTCGGTCAGGGCCTGGGCCAGCTTCTTCAAGGCCGCGGCCATGTTGGCGTCGCGAGACTGTTGGTGCTTCTGCAAGAGGGTCATGGTGTCGGCCAGCTTCCGCGACACCGTCAGGTGGAAGACCGAGGTGTTCTGCTCCAGGCGAGTGAGTCGCTTCTCGAGGTCACCAACCCTCTTCTCGATATCGTTGGGCACGCTGCCTCCTGCCGCAAGCATACGCCGAAACCGTGCGGTCGGGTCCGAGGGCCCGGGGGGCGGGAGCCCCCGCTTCATAGCGGCGACAGAGTTTCACTTCGGGCGCCGCGTGCAGGTCTCGAAACACCCGCGCACCGCCTGGGCTCGAACCGCGAAGCCCTCCTGGGTCTGCAACACACCCTCCACCTCCAGCACGGTTTCGTTCACCAAGGTCTGCCGCTGCCGCTCGTAGAGATCGGGCCTCACGATCACGTTCACCAAACCGGTCTCGTCCTCGAGGGTCAAGAACAGGAAGCCCTTGGCCGTCCCGGGCCGTTGCCGGCAGATCACCGCCCCGGCGACCTTGACCCAGGCCCCTTCCGCCAGCCGGGGAAGATCGCCGGCCCGGCGCACGCCTCGGGCCGCCAGCGCGCTCCGGTAAAGGCCCATGGGATGCGGCCCTACGGTGACGCTGGTCCCCGTGAGGTCGGCGTTCAGCCGCTCGGCCAGCGTCATCTCGGGGAGCGGCGACTCCTCCTCCAGCTCACCGTTCTCTATACGTAGCGTCCGAAGTCGGGGCGTGTCGTGTCCGGGGGCTCGGGGGGCGGGGGCCC
>DATECU010000140.1:0-10326 GCA_035286745.1 Vicinamibacteria bacterium
CGCCCGACGAGCTGGCCAAACGCCATCTGCTGAGGCGAGCCCTGGCCGACCTGTCCACCGTCGAAGCGACCCAGTTCCTGATCGACAAGATCCAGAAGACCGCGTCGAACGCCGCCTTCCTGGGCTCGCTGGTAGCCCCCTCGGCGACGGCCAGCGCGGTCCGCAGGTTCCGGTAGGCTCCCAAGCCGCCCTTCTCGATCTCGCCGGCGCTCGCGGAGCGAGCTACAATCCCTCGCTCGTCGTGCGAGCGAAGGAGGGCCCGTGCGCCTGGATCGGGAGCCTTGTCCTCACTGCGGGGAGCTGATCGCTCCCGAAGCGCGGGAATGCCCGTACTGTAGCCACGCTGTCCTGGTGGACTTGCGGTTGGGCGGCCCGGTTCAGGATCCGCGCACCCGCTACCAGTTGGCGCGCGCGTTCGCGGCCCTGGGTCCGCCCTTTCCGGGACTGGTCGAGCTGCAGGCGGCGCTTGGCTCGGCGCAGCCCGTGCTCGGCCAGCACCTGACGGTGGCGGCGGCACGGCGGGGCCTCGAGGTGCTTGAAGCTCACGCGCTCCGAGGTTACGCGCAGCCGGCGCCGGCGGCCGGAAGCCACTGGCCCAAGATCGCCGCCGCGGTGGCGGCCGCTGGCGTGCTGGGGGGACTGGGGTGGCTGGGCTTTCGCGGCCAGACGCAGGCAACCCCGAGCGAGAAGGCTGCGGCCCCCTCCCGGTCGGGGCCGGCAGTGTCTTTGGTTTCGAAGGCGACCGCTTTGGCGCCTCGGGCGGTGGCCGCGCGCGCCCTGCCCTCGACGGTGGCCGTGCGCTGCGGTGGGTCCACCATCGGCGCCGGCTTCTTCATCGACAAGGACCTGGTCCTCACCAACGCCCACGTCGCTTGCGAAACCTCCGACAGCATCGGGGTCCTGCTCTCCGATGGCAAGCGGTTTGGCGCCAACGTCATCCAGTCGGATACCGATCTGGACCTGGCCCTGCTGCGCATCGTGGGGGCGAGCGCGACGCCGCTGCCCCTGGGTGACGTGAGCACGGTGAGAGAGGATCAGCAGGTCGTGGTCATCGGAAGCCCCCTGGGACGCGAGTTCACGGTGCTCGGAGGCAAGGTCACCAAGCCGAGCCAGCTCATCCTCGGCGTCAGCTACATCGAGATCGACTCGGCGGTTCAGCCCGGCAACAGCGGCGGGCCCTTGATCGACCTCGAGGGTCGGGTCCTGGGAGTGGTGTCGCTGAAGCATGCCAAGGCGGAGGGCGTGGGCATGGCGGTTCCGATCAACTACGCCTACGCCGGTCCTCGTCCCTTCGTGGCAGCGCCCCAGGGGAGCGACCCTGCGGCCTTCGCCCGGATGCTGGAAGACGCGGAGGCTGACGGCAGGAAGCTCTTGGCCGACGTCAACATCTCCAACATCCCCGCCATGGTGGTGGGCACCAACCGGCAGCACGCCGACAACGTGGCGGTGGGACTGGCGCTTCTGTCACCAGGCTATCCCGGCATGAGGTCCTACACCTTCAAGATCTCGGCCGCCAACCGGACCTCCTGCCAGAACCCGGTCACCGTCACCGAATGGAAAGCGGTCGAGGACGAGAAGCTCTCGGCGGCGTTCGAGGGCCCGTTGGGCGCATGGATCAAGCGGCACGGGCAGGACGCCCAGCTCTACGTGGGCGAGGGGCTTCTCGATCTGGGTTGCGGCCGCGGCTCGTCAGGCTCCCTGGAGCTGCTCGACGGAATGCCGCGGGCGTCGCGCGCTTTCTTCTGAGCCGGCGACCCCTGTCCTGCCGGCGCCTTGCGGCGACGGCGTGCCGAAGGGACAATCCTGCCTGCGCTGGCCCTGGTCTCGGGGCCGCGGGGAGGTACCCTTGAACCAGGAGCACGTCAGTTGGTCTTCGGCCCGCCTGGGCCGCGAGATGGGCATCAGCATCTACGGCCACTACGGCCAGCCCATCCTGGTCTTTCCCACCAGCGGCGGCAACGAGCACGAGTACGCCGGGCAAGGCATGATCGAGGCGCTGACTCACCACATCGACGCCGGCCGGGTGAAGTTCTACTGCGTCGACTCGGTGAACAACGAGAGCTGGTACAACAAGGAGGCGCATCCGCGCCACCGCAGCTACCTGCAAGCCATGTACGACGCCTACGTCGCCTTCGAGGTGGCCCCCTTCATCCAGGATCACTGCCGGACACCAGGGATCGCCATCACCACCACCGGAGCGTCGTTTGGCGCCTATCACGCGGCCAACACCCTCTTCAAGCACCCCGATCTGTTCCGCCGCTGCCTGGCCCTCTCCGGCGTCTACGACATCCGCCGCTTCATGGACGGGGACTACGACGACAACTTCTACTTCAACAACCCCGTCGACTACCTGATCAACCTGTGGGACGACTACTACCTCCACCACCTGCGCCAGGCCGACATCCACCTGGCCACCGGCTGTGGCGCCTGGGAGGACTCCGGGCCCAGCTACCGCCTGGCCGAGGTCTTGCGCTCCCGCAGCATTCCCCATCACCTCGACGATTGGGGCCCTGAGGGAGGCCACGACTGGCCCTACTGGAAGCGCCAGATGGATCTGTATATCGGTAGAATATTCTAGGATGGTAGCTGTCGGCTATCAGCTTTCAGCAGTCAGCCGCGGCACAGACGCGGCTGGGGAAGGCGACGGCGGCGAGAGGGACCGACGAACGCAGGTGACCCGCGACCGTTGCTCGGAGCTGATCGTTGCTCCGCGCTCCGGGACTCTCCGTCAAGGCTTCGGCGTTGCCGGGGCTTCTGGCCCCTCTGCGGCCGTCGCCGCCGGCTGGGTCCCCCGCAGCTTGCCGAGCAAGCCTCCCAGCTTGATGCCGGTGAGCGATTCCACCACCGGCGGGACCTGTGACACCGCCTTCGCGACCTCGGCGGTGAGCCGGGCCACGCCCACCTCGGAGTCGCTGCCGGTGTTGACCAGGGTGATGCGATCGATGCGGGCCAGCGGCTCGGCCATGGCTCTGGCAATCTCGGGCAGGATGGGGGCCAGGATCTGCACCACCGCCGCCTCGCTGTACTTCTGCCAGGCCTCGGCCTTCTTCTCCATGGCGGTGGCTTCGGCCAGGCCCTGCGCCTTACGAGCCTCGGCCTCCGCCAACCCGCGCGCCTTGTTGGCTTCGGCCTCGGCCTGCCCCTGGGCCTGGGTCACCGCGGCGGCGGCCAGACCCCGCGCCTTCTCACCGTCGGCGACCAGCACCAGCCGTTGCTTCTCGGCTTCGGCCTCGGTCTCGATCTTCTTGCGGGTGGCGTCGGCCAGGGTCTCCATCTCGTAGCGTTTGGCGTCGGCCTGACGCTTGATGGTGGCGTCCAGCTCCTTCTCGCGGCGCTTGATCTCCTGCTCCTGGACCTGGATCTCCATCGTCTTCTTCTGCAGCTCGTACGCCATCTCGGCCTCGGCCCGCTTGCGGTTGGCAATAGCCTGCTGCTCGGCGATGGCCTGCTGGGCCTGGAACTGGGCGATCTCGGAGGCGCGCTGGGCGGTGGCGTCGGCTTCCTTCTGGCGCCGGACCCTGTCGGCGTTGGCCTCAGCCACCGCGGCGTCGCGCTTGGCTTCGGCTTCCTGTGCCAGACGCTGGGCCTCGGCCTGACGCTCCCGGGTCTCGCGCTCGGCGTCGGCCTGGGCGATGGCGGCCTCTTTGCTGGCCACCGCCTCGGCGATGGCCGCGGTGCGCTTGACCTCGGCGATCCGTGGCTTGCCGAGCGCCTCCAGATAGCCGTGTTTGTCGCGCAGGTCACGGATGGTGAAGGAGTCGATGCCCAGGCCCATGTTGCCCAGGTCGCCGGCCGAGATCTCCTGCACCTTCTGGGCGAACTGGTCGCGGTTCTTGTAGATCTCCTCGACCGAGAGGGTGCCCAGGATGGCGCGCAGGTGGCCCTGCACCGTCTCCAGCGCGATCTTGGCGATCTCCTCCGGCATCTTGCCCAGGAAGCGCTCGGCGGCGGAATGGAGCGAGGCCTCGTCCTTCTTGATCTTGATCTGGGCCACGCCGTCGACAGCCACCGGAACCCCCTGGGAGGTGTAGACCTCGGGGGTGGTGACGTCTAACGTCATGACTTCGAGCGAGAGCCGGTTCCAGGTGTGGAAGAGCGGCACCACCATGTCGGCGCCGCCGGTGATGAACTTCACCTTGCCCCGGCCCGAGACCACGATCACCTCGTTGGGGCCAGCCTTCTTCAGGAAAGCGAGGTAGGCCAGGACATAGCCCACCACCGCCACCGCCAGGACGGCCAGGCCGCCGATCACCAGGAACTCAGCCATTCGAGGTTCCTCCTTTGAGAGGTGATAGCGCCTTCACCACCAGGGTGGCGCCGGCGGTCCGAACCACGACCACAGAGCAGCCGCGCGGCAGCTCCTGTCCGCTCTCCTCCCTCGCGGGAGACGTGAAGCGCTGGCCCACCACCAGCGCGGCCACCTCGCCCACGCCTCCGGAAGGGATGGGGGTCAGGACTTCGCCCTGGGCGCCGGCCAGATCCGCGAGGCGGATGGCGCTGGTGCCCCGGGAACCGCGCACCACTCGCCAGGCGAGGTAGGTGATAGCGTAGGCGGTGACCAGCGCCGATGGCACCGCGATGGCCAGGCTCCGTCCCTCGCTCAGCTCGAAGCCGTGGCGGGTAATCAGGCCGTAGCCGCCTACCGCCGCGCACAGGGTGGCGAGCGCCAGCGGCGAGAAGAACGGGAAGTGGAAAGCGCCGCCCCCGTGGGCGGAAGCCGAGGCTTCGCCGTGGCCCGAGTCGTCGAGGCCGTAGCTCTCGGCGGCGTGGTCAGGGCCCGGCGACGCCTCCCCGCCCTGGCTGAAGTCGGTCAGGTCTCCCAAGAACAGCGACACCAGAACGTAGCCGCAACCCAGGAAAGCGAGGGTCAGGTAGGCCAGGGTCAGCATGGATTCCCCCGTGGACGGTCGAATGCTATTGCTGTTTGGGGCTCACGGCAAGGCGCGACGCTTGGGCAGCTTGGGCAGCTTTCGCGGGGAACGTGAGCCCGGACACACCCGTAAAGACGTGTGAACCGCGTCGGTTCGTTCCCGCATGAAATGCGGCCGACCCCGGCTTACAATGAACGACCGTCACAGGGATGGGGCCGCAGGCGGACGCGCACCCCGACTATGAGCAGGAGCAGAGCCATGACCGGAGGCAAGGACCTTTCGGCGCTCAGGATCGCCGACTCGGCGCGCACCGGAGACGGAGCGGGCCGGACCCTGCGTCTCTTGGCGGGCGGCTTGGTGCTGCTGCTGGTGGTGGCCGGGCTGGCGTTCGCCTTCCGCGGCCGGCCCAGCCTGGTTGAGGTGGCGGCGGCGCGGGCGGCGGTTTCTGGGTCGAGTGGCCCGGCCCTGCTGAACGCCAGCGGCTATGTGACCCCCCGGCGGCGCGCCACGGTGGCGGCCAAGATCACAGGGCGGGTGAGCGACGTCCTGATCGACGAGGGCATGACGGTCACCGCCGGTCAGATCCTGGCCACCCTCGACGACTCCGATGCTCGCTCGCGGCTTCTTTCGGCCCAGGCCCAGCGTGCCGTGGCCCAGGCGTCGATCAAGGACCACGAAGTCAACCTGGCCAACGCCGAACGCGACCTCAAGCGCACTGCGGACCTGCAAGGCGACGGCGGAGCCAGCGTGCAGATGCTGGATCAGGCCCGCACCGCCGTCGAGAGCCTGGGGGCCAGGATCGCGCTGGCCAAGGAGCAGGTGAAGGCGGCCGAGGCGGCCAGCGAGGTGGCCCAGCGCGACCTCGACAACTGTACGGTACGGGCGCCTTTCGCCGGTATCGTCGTCTCCAAAGACGCCCAACGCGGGGAGATCGTCTCCCCTATCTCCGCCGGCGGCGGCTTCACCCGCACCGGCATCGCCACTATCGTGGACATGCAGTCGCTGGAGATCGAGGTGGACGTCAACGAATCCCACATCGCCAAGGTGACGCCGGGGCAGCGGGTGGAAGCAACGCTGAACGCCTATCCCGACTGGCGGATCCCGGCCAAGGTCCGTACGGTGATTCCCACCGCCGATCGCCAGAAGGCCACGGTGAAGGTGCGCATCGCGTTCGACGCGCTGGACCCGCGCATCCTGCCCGACATGGGAATCAAGGTGGCGTTCCTGGGCGAGGCCCCGGGGACCCAGGCGGCAGCCGCCCGCTCGGTGATCCCCAAGGGCGCGGTGCGGGACGAGGGCGGTAAGCCGGTGGTGTACGTCCTGAACGCAGGCCGGCTGCAGCGCCGGGCGGTGACGGTAGGAGCCGCCCGCGGCGAGGACGTTGACGTGGTGGCAGGCGTTGCCGAAGGCGAACAAGTGGTGATCAAGGCCAAAGAGGGCCTGAAAGACGGCCAGAGCGCCGGCATCAAGCGCTAGGCGAAGGAGGTTCCTGGTGGTACGCCTCGACGGCAAGAGCAACGGCAGCCTGGTGCAGGTCCGCTCCCTGGACAAGAAGTACCAGCGGGGCAGCGAGGAGATCCACGTGCTCCAGGGCCTGAACCTGGACGTGGACAAGGGCGAGTTCGTGGCCTTCATGGGACCCTCGGGCTCCGGCAAGACCACGCTCCTCAACCTGCTGGGCGGGCTGGACGTTCCGAGCGCGGGGAGCATCACGGTGGCCGGCGACGAGATCACCCACATGTCGGGGCGCAAGCTCACCGCCTGGCGGGCGCGCCACGTGGGATTCGTGTTCCAGATGTACAACCTGATCCCGGTGCTCACCGCCTTCCAGAACGTGGAGCTGCCCTTGCTGCTCACCGGCTTGAGTAAGGCGCAAAGGCGGCAGCACGTGGAAGCCGCGCTTTCCATCGTGGGCCTCGCCGACCGCATGGGGCACTACCCGCGGCAGCTCTCGGGCGGCCAGGAGCAGCGGGTGGCGGTGGCCCGCGCCATCATCGCCGACCCCACCTTCCTGCTTTGCGACGAGCCCACCGGCGACCTGGATCGGAGGAGCGCCGACGAGGTGCTCGATCTGCTGGGCCGGCTGGTGAAGGAGCACGGCAAGACGGTGCTGATGGTGACCCACGATCCGCGCGCCGCCGAACGAGCGCACGTGACGTTGCACATGGAGAAGGGCGTGCTGGTGGAGGCGGTCGAGCGGAGCCTCTCATGAAGTTCCTGCCCCTGATCCTCGCCAACCTGTTCCGGAAGAAGATCCGCACCACGCTCACCGTGGGCTCCTTCGCGGTGGCGCTGTTCTTGTTCGGGTTGCTGGTGACCATCCGCGGCGCCTTCAATCAGGGTGTCGAGGTGGCTGGCGCCGACCGCTTGGTGGTCATCAACAAGGTCTCACTGATCCAGCCGCTGCCCCGCTCCTACGCCGACGACCTGCTCGCCCTCCCCGGCGTAAAGCAGGTGACTTTCGCCAACTGGTTCGGCGGCGTCTACCAGGACGAGCGCAACTTCTTCCCCCAGTTCGCCATCGACGTGTCCACCTACCGGGAGATGTTCCCCGAGTTCGTGATCTCGGACGACGCCTGGAAGGCGTTTGCCGCGGACCGGCAAGGATGCATCGTGGGACGGAGCCTGGCCGACCGCTTCGGCTGGAAGGTGGGCGACCGCATCCCCATCCGCGGCGCCATCTTTCCCGGCAACTGGGAGTTCAACCTGCACGGGATCTACACCGGGTCCCGGCCCCAGGACGACGCCACGCAGTTCTGGTTCCACTACGACTACCTGGAAGAGCGCTTCGGGTCCTGGATTCGGGGCCGGGTGGGCTGGTACACGGTGCGGGTCGCCAATCCCGACCAGGCGGCGCAAGTGGTGAAGGCCATCGATGAGCGCTTCGCCAACTCGCCGTTCGAGACCCACACCGACACCGAGAAGGCTTTTGCCGCCTCCTTCGTCAAGCAGATGGGCAACATCGAGTTCCTCATCATGACCATCGGGTCGGTGGTCTTCTTCACGCTGCTCCTGGTGACAGGCAACACCATGGCCATTGCGGTGCGGGAGCGAGTCGGCGAGCTGGCGGTGTTCAAGACCATCGGGTACTCGGATCGCTTCGTGCTGGGGCTGGTGATCGTCGAGTCCGTGGTGGTGGCGGTACTGGGTGGCGGCGTGGGCATAGGTTCGGCGAAAGCCGTCAGCGTGATCTTCGGTCCTTCCCTCCTCACCGCCCTGTCCGGCTTTCTTCCGAGTTTCTACATGCCGCCGTTGCAGCTCATCGTCGGCTTCGGACTGGCGGTTCTGGTGGGCCTGGCGGCTGGCTTGGTTCCCGCCGTGTCCGCTATGCGCCTCAAAGTGGTTGACGCCCTGAGGAGAGTCTGACGTGGCTATCCCGCTCAGCTACAACATCCGCAGCGTGCGCGTGCGCTGGACGTCCACCGTGGTCGCCCTGCTGGGCATCGCGGGAACGGTAGGCGTCTTCATCGCCATGCTGGCCATGGCCCGCGGCTTCAAAGCCACCCTGGTGGCTTCCGGGTCGCCGGGCAACGCCATGCTCCGGCGCGCCGGATCCACCTCGGAGATGGAGAGCTCGGCGACCTTGGAGCAGGTGCAAATCCTGGGGATGCTCCCCGGTGTGGCTCGTGACGACCGCGGCCCCCTGCTCACCGCCGAGGTGGTGGTGATCGCGACCTTCCCGCTGAAGGCCACCGGCACCGATGCCAACGTCCAGGTGCGTGGTGTCTCGCCCCGCGCCCTCTTCGTGCGCGACACCGTGAAGCTGACCGCGGGTCGGTTCTTCGAGGCCGGCCGGGCGGAGCTGGTGGTGGGCCGCAACGTGGCGCGAACCTACGCCGGGTTCGACGTCGGCAGCGGCATCAAGTTCGGCGGCCAGACCTGGACCGTGGTCGGCGTCTTCGATGCCGGGGGCAGCGCCTTCGACTCCGAGGTGTGGAGCGACGCCACCATCCTGAGCGAGACCTACAAGCGCCCAACGAACATCTTCCAATCGGTGACCGTGCACCTGACGTCTCCGGCCGCACTGGCCGCCTTCAAGGATGCGGTCACCGCCGATCCCCGCCTCACCTTCCAGGTGGAGCGGGAGGTCGACTACTACGAGAAGCAGTCGCGCAACCTCACCACCATGATCACCGTGCTGGGCGGTCTGGTCGCCATCATCATGGGCGTGGGAGCCGTGTTCGGCGCCCTCAACACCATGTACTCCGCGGTGGCGGAGCGAGCCCGAGAGATCGCAACTCTGCGCGCCGTGGGCTTCGGGGCCGGAAGCGTCGTGCTCTCGTTCTTGTTCGAGGCCCTCTTCATTGCGTTCGTGGGGGGCGTCCTGGGGTGCCTGGCCGCGTTGCCGGTGAACGGCCTCACCACCGGCACCATGAACTGGCAGACCTTCTCCCACCTGGCCTTCGCCTTCAAGATCACGCCGGCCCTGCTGGTGGCGGGCATCGTGTTCGCGCTGTTCATGGGCCTGGTGGGCGGCTTGCCCCCCGCCATCCGCGCCGCCCGAAGGCCGGTGGCCTCCGCCCTCCGCGAGCTGTAGCAGAACCTCGGCGGCCGACGGCGTCATCGCCGAACGGGCCTTGACAGGCTCGGAGTACGGCCATACCGTTCGGGTATGGCCACCCAGACCGTCAAGTCAACCTATGCGCTGGATGTGGCGACCGTTCGGTCGCTCGAGAACCTGGCACGGCAGTGGAACGTCTCCAAGTCCGAAGCCCTTCGGCGTGCGATACGCGCCTCGTCTTCTGCGGCGCCCATGGAAGTCCTGCAGCCCGTCGAGGCGCTTGATCGGCTACAGCATGCCCTGCGCCTCAAGGCCGCGGATGCGGCTCGCTGGTCGACTGCCGTTCGGGCCGAGCGGAAGGCGGGGTCGCGGCGCCGAGGGCTTCGCGGACGATGATCCACCTCGACACCAGCTTCCTCATTCGAGCCCTGGTGAGAGGTTCGACGGAAGACCAGCTGCTGCGGGATTGGCTGCGCAAGGGCGAGCCGTTAGGGATGAGTACCGTTGCCTGGGCCGAGTTCCTCTGCGGACCAGTCGATGTCGCGCAGCGTCAAATGGTGGACCTGATCGTGTCCCAGCGCACTCCGTTCGCCGAGGACGACGCGGTCCTTGCGGCACGCCTCTTCAACGACTCCGGCCGGCGGCGCGGGTCGTTGGCCGATTGCATGATCGCCGCCGCCGCGATCCGCGAAAAAGCCCCTCTTGCCACCAAGAACCCCAGTGACTTCGAGCGGTTCCGCAGCGCGGGACTCCGCATCCTCGGCGGGTAGGCGCCTCACGCCTTCTCGCACGATCCCCACCCGACCGGCTCCCACTCACCGGCACACCCCACGTCACTGCTTCGTCGCCCATCCTCTCGGTGGCGGCCACGCCATCCGCGCCGCCCGAAGGCCGGTGGCCTCCGCCCTCCGCGAGCTGTAGCAGGCCTCAGCGCGGAACGAGGCCTGGAGGCTC
>DATECU010000141.1:0-23905 GCA_035286745.1 Vicinamibacteria bacterium
GTTCGTGCGCTTCGGCATGACCCACCGCAACACCTACGTCAACGCACCGCTGACCCTAGAGCCGACCTTCGAGACTCGGCGCCGCCGGGGGCTGTTCTTCGCCGGCCAAATGTCCGGGGTCGAGGGCTACGTGGAGTCGGCAGCCTCCGGGTTGGTGGCTGGGGTTGGCGCGGCGTTTCGGGCCCGGGGCGATGAGCCCCCGACGCTGCCCGCGGACACAGCGCTTGGGGCCCTTGGTTTGTATATTGCCAGAAGCAACCCGGAGAACTACCAGCCCACCAACATCACCTTCGGTATTTTGCCAGAATTGGGCTTTCGAGTCCGTGACAAGGCCAAGAAGAAGCTCGCCCTGTCGCACCGATCCCTGACCAGCTTGGAGGGCTTCCGAGAACTGCTGGCCGACCGCGAAGGCCGGCTGCCGGAAGCCATCGGATCGTGAAGCGAGCCATCCGGGCCTTCCTCCTCCATCTGGAGCGGGAAAGGAACGCTTCCGCCCACACCGTTCGGGCCTATGGGCAGGACTTGGAGCAGTTCGCGGAGCAGGCTCGCTCCGACCTGGGCCGTGAGGCCCGCCCCGCCGACGTGGATCATCTTCTGATCCGCTCCTTTCTGGCCAGCCTTCACGAACGAGGTGTCAAGAAGGCCTCAGCGGCCCGCAAACTGGCCAGCCTCCGCACCTTCTTCCGGTACCTCTGCCGCGAGGGAGTCCTGGACCGAAACCCAGCCCGGACCATCCTGTCGCCCAAGACCGAACGCCGCATCCCGGTCCATTTCGATGAGGCGCAGATGGCCCGCCTGCTGGATTCACCCGGCGAGACCCCGGCGGCTCTCAGGAACCGGGCGATCCTCGAGCTGTTCTACGCGACCGGAATCCGCTGTTCCGAGCTGGTCGGCCTGGACCTGGGAGAGATCGATCAAGACGGGCGGACGGTTCGTGTTCTGGGTAAAGGCCAAAAGGAGAGGGTGGTGCCTTTCGGGAAGCCCGCGGCAGCGGCGTTGGATGCCTATCTCGTGGTCCGCGGACAACTCTCCGCGCAGAGCGATGCGCTGTTCCTTAACCGCCGCGGTGGTCGATTAACAGATCGTTCGATAAGAGAGCTAGTTAAGCGCCGTATCCTGGCCGTGGCCTTGGCCCAAGAGGCCAGCCCCCACACCATCCGCCACAGCTTCGCGACCCATCTTCTGGAGCGGGGCGCCGACCTGCGGGCGATCCAAGAACTGCTGGGCCACTCCAGCTTGTCGACGACACAGCGCTACACTCACGTCAACACCCGCCACATCATGGAGATCTACAACAAGTTCCACCCCCGGGCCTGAGGTAGACCAAGCGAGTGCGCGGCTCGTCATAGGAAGTAGGGATGGCACCGACGGACGAACAGCTGGTGGAGGCTTTCCAGGCGGGAGACGTTTCGGCCTTCGACCTCCTGGTGAGTCGTTGGGATCGCAAGATCCAGGGCGCGGTCTATCGCGTGGTCGGCCAGACCGAGGACGTGCGCGACATTGCCCAGGAGGCGTTCTTGAAGGCCTACCGGGCGCTGCCCCTCTTCAAGAGGGAAGCGAAGTTCTCGTCCTGGCTCTATCAGATCGCCCTGAACCTCTGTCGCGACCGTCTCCGCCGCCGGCGGCGCTCCCTGGCCGAGGTCAGCCTCGACCTGCTGAGTGAGAGCGGTGAGCTGCCTCTCGCCACCAGCGGCCCCAGCGCGGTGGAGCTGGCCGAGGCCAGTGAGTTGGCACGGACGGTGGGGTCGGCGGTGTGGGCCCTGCCCGAGGAACAACGCGAGGTGATTGTCCTCAAGGAGTACCAGGGGCTCACCTTCCAGGAGATCGCCGAGGTCTTGGGACTCCCGGTGTCGACGGTGAAGACGCGGCTCTATCGCGGCCTGGGGGTCTTGAGGGAGTGCCTGGAGCAGAAAGGGATCAGGAACCCGGCGCCGGTCCCGGCGCCGGCGCCCTGAAGGTTAGGTGATGGAAAGCAAGAAGGACTGCGACCCGGGGGCGATGCTCGATGTCCTCTACGGGGAGGCTGACGCGCTCACCGAGCGAAACCTGCGAAGTCATCAGGAAGGGTGCGCGTCCTGCCGCGCAGAGTTCGCGGCCCTTAGGGGCGTGAGGCGCAGCCTGGGAGCCTGGACCTTACCCGCGCGCCTCCAACCTCGGCTAGAGCGGCGCCCGGCCTGGCGACCGCTGCTGGCCGCCGCCGCCGGGCTGCTCTTGGCCTTGGGCGCGAGCCTGGGGCTCTCCGGCTCGGAGCTCGGGTTCCGGAACGGGACCCTGGCCTTTCGCTTGGGCCGAGGTCAGGACCTGGAGCGGCTGCTGGCCGCGCAGGAGGACCGCCATCGGCGTGAGATGGAAGAGCTCCGGGCCGCCCTGCTCCATCCCGCCGCCCAACCCGTCGGCTCCGATCGGGAGGAGGTGTTGCGTGCGGTTCGTCGCCTGGTCGACGACAGCCAGCGGCGCCAGTCTCGAGTTCTGGAGACGCGACTGGCCGACTTCCAGCAGCAGGCCGAGGCCCAGCGGCGCTACGACCTGGCCCAAGTCGGCGCCAGTCTCTCCTACCTGGAGGGCAAGACCGGGCTGGAGATGGCCAAGACCACCGAGCTCATGGGTCACGTGATCCAGGCCTCCCAGAAGAGGTGATCCCATGCTAGTCGTTAGGTATCTAGCGCCACTGGCCGCCGGCTTGAGCCTGCTCCTCAGTCCGGCTCCGGCCCAGCCCGCGCCCAGCCAGCCCCGCAGCGAGATCAGGGCCCTGGGAGCCAACCTGGACCGCGCGGTGCGCCGGGTCAGTCGGGCCTCCAACCAGGCGGCATCGAGCACCACCCGGAGCTATCTGCTGCCGGGGATCGGTGCCCTCTTCGTGCTTCCGCCGCAGGCGCTTCCGGCCGCGGCCTCGAGGCGAGCGGATTCGCCGGCGTTGCGGGCCCTGGCCGATGCCACCCGGCGGATCGAAGCCAGCCTGCGCGGCGTGAACTCCCCCGAAGAACGGATGCGGCTGGAGCAGAACCTGCGTTCGTTGCGCGAGAGCCAGACGGAACTGGGCAGTGCCGGCATCGCCTTCCACATGAGCACCGGGCCGGAGGGCCAACTCACCGTAGAAGCCAAGGCGCTGGGAACCGAGGCCGCCGACGTGACCGAAATGCAGCGTCTTCTGGGCGCCGCCGATCGGGACCTGGAGCTGGCGATGGAGTGGCAGTTCCGGGACCTGCAAGAGCAGGCGGAGGCCTTTCGGCTGCGCGCCGAGAGGGCCCGCCAGGAGGCCGAAAGATCCGTTAGGCTTCGGTTGCAGCGGGTCGACGGCGCCACTCCCCCGGCACCCCCCGGGGCCCCCGAAGCGCCGGCTCCCGAGCCGCCGCCGCCGCCGCTGGCACCGCCCTGGCAGGTCTTCTTCGACTTCGGCGAAGCCGACGATCCGCGCAGCCCGGAGGCGGTGATCCAGGAGGTCCGTCAGGCAGTGCTCAAGACCCTGGTCGCCCAGGCCGGCCGCCTGGCGAGTCTGCGCCCGGAGGACCAGGTGGTGGTGGCGGTGGACTTCCTGCCCGCGCGACGGATCGGCCCCCGGCCGGGGCCGGAGCGAACCCTGGTGCTTCGCGTCCCCAGGTTGCAGCTCGACGAGGTCAAGGCCGGCCGCCTGTCCTTCGAGGAGCTGGGGCGGCGGGTGCAAGTCTCCGAGTACTGACGCCTAGCGCGTTCTGAGCAACAGCACCAGGGTGAGCAGGGCCAAGCCGCCGTCGCTTAGCGCAAACACCAGAAAGCTCGGCGGCGAGCCTTGAAGCCAGTGGTCGAGGACGAAGAGCAGCGCCCCCCCGCTCTTGGCCAACACGCCCGCCACCCACAGGTAGCCGCGCCGTTCCTCCACCGCCCGGGCCGCCCAGAAGTAGCCGGCCGCCAGGCTGAGGGTGAAGAGGCCGTTCAACTGGGCGTTGATCACCGGCACCGGCGCCGGCGCGCCGGCCAGGTCGGCCACCCAGCTGGGCGCCAGCAGCAAGGGCAAGGCCAGGGCCAGGTCGTAGAGGCCCGAGACAAGGGCCAGCGTCTTCAAGCTCATGGTGGTTTCGGTCTCCGCGCTTCGTTGACCCTGCGGGAAGCGCCTCCTATACTAAGCCTTCCGGTCGTTCGGCTGACAACTCCCATGCCCTCCGCGATCCACGGGACCACGATCCTGGCCGTGCGCAAGAACGGCCGCTCTGCCATTGGCGGCGACGGCCAGGTGAGCCTCGGCCAGACGGTGGTGAAGCACACCGCCCGCAAGATCCGCCGCCTGCACAACGGCCAAGTGCTGGCAGGGTTCGCGGGGTCGACCGCCGACGCCCTAGCCCTCTTCGCCAAGTTCGACGCCAAGATCGAGGAGTACCGCGGCAACCTGGAGCGGGCGGCGGTGGAGCTGTCCAAGGAGTGGCGTACCGACCGGGTGCTGCGCCGCCTCGAGGCCTTCCTCATCGTGAGCGACCGGGAGTCGTCCTTCCTGCTGTCCGGAGCCGGAGACGTGATCGCCCCCGACGACGGGCTGCTGGCGGTGGGCAGTGGGGGCCCTTACGCCTTGGCGGCCGCCCGGGCCCTGATCGGCCACACCGACCTCGCCGCCCCCGAGATCGTGCTGGAGGCCATGAAGATCGCAGCCGGGATCTGCGTCTACACCAACCAGCAGATCCTGGTGGAGTCGCTCTAGCTTGGCCATAGAACTTCCCGCCGCCCCTCCGGCCGGCTCCAGCCTCGACAGCCTGACGCCGCGCCAGATCGTGGGCGAGCTCGATCGTTATGTGGTGGGCCAGGCCAAGGCCAAGCGGGCGGTGGCGGTCGCCCTCCGGAACCGCATCCGCCGGCAGCGCCTGGCCGCCGAGCTGGCCGCCGACATCACCCCCAAGAACATCCTGATGATCGGCCCCACCGGGGTGGGCAAGACCGAGATCGCCCGCCGCCTGGCTCAGCTCTCGGGCAGCCCCTTCCTCAAGGTCGAGGCCTCCAAGTACACCGAGGTCGGCTACGTGGGCCGCGACGTGGAGTCCATGGTGCGCGACCTCACCGAGGCGGCGGTGCAGATGGTGCGCAAGGAAAAGCAGGCCCAGGTGCGGGCCCGCGCCGCCCGCAACGTGGAGGAGCAACTGCTCGACCTCTTGCTCCCGCCCGCCCGGCCCCAGGGCGAAACCGCCCCGGCCGACCCCCCAAGCCCCACCCGGGAGCGGCTTCGCGAGCAGCTACGAGCCGGCCAGCTCGACCAGCGTTATGTGGAGATCGAAGTCCAGGAAAAGCGGTTCCCCTCCTTCCAGATCCTCTCCAACCAGGGCGCCGAGGAGATGGACGTGGCCATCAAGGACCTGCTGCCCGGCCTCTTCGGCAAGACCAAGCGGCGCAAGCTGATGGTGCCCGAGGCCCGGGAGGTCCTGCTCCAGGACGAGGAAGCGCGTTTGGTGGATGCCGAACAGGTGGCGCGCGAGGCGGTGGAGCGAGCCCAGAGCGCGGGCATCATCTTCATCGACGAGATCGACAAGGTTGCCGGCCGCGAAGGCAGCCACGGCCCCGAGGTCTCGCGGGAGGGCGTGCAGCGCGATCTGTTGCCGATCGTGGAGGGCACCACGGTGACCACCAAGTACGGCTCCGTCCGCACCGACCACGTCCTCTTCATTGCCGCCGGGGCCTTCCACGTTTCCAAACCCTCCGACCTGATCCCCGAGCTGCAAGGGCGCTTCCCGATTCGGGTGGAGCTTGAGCCGCTTTCCCTGGAGGATCTGGTCCGCATCTTGACCGAGCCCAGAAACGCGCTGCTCTCCCAGTACCGGGCGCTCCTGGAGACGGAAGGCGTCGCCCTCGAGTTCACCCCGGAAGCGGTGACCGAACTGGCCCGCTTCGCCAACCAAGTCAACGACATTGCCGAGAACATCGGGGCCCGGCGCCTGGCCACGGTCTTGGAGACGGTTCTGGAAGACGTCTCCTTCGAGGCCGGCGGGAACGGCCCGCTTCACGTGTCCATCGACGCCGAGGAGGTTCGCCGGCGCCTGGCGCCGCTGGTCAAGGACCAGGATCTGGCCCGGTTCATCCTGTGAGCAAGCACCTGCTGCTGCTGGCCCTCTCGGGCCCACTCCTCTGCTGCGGCAAGCGGGGCGATCCCCGGCCCCCGCTTCCCCGCACGCCCCAGGCGGTCGGCGAGTTCAAGGTGGCCCAGCGCGGGGACCGGATCGAACTGGGTCTGGTCGCACCCAGGACCACCACCGGCGGCGAGCGCCTACCGGTGCTGGAGATCGAGTTCCTCTACGCTCCCACCGGGGGCGACTTCCTGAAGGCGGCCGAGAGGGTGGTGAAGAAAGCGGCCCCCGGCGAGCGCCTCGCCGAGACCCTGCCGTTGCCCACCCTGGGCACCGCCATGCGCTTCAGTGCCCGGGCCAAGGTGGGGGGCGAGACCTCGGCTCTAGCGCCGGTCATCACCTTCGCCGTCGACAACCCGCCGCCCGCGCCCAGCGGGCTCACCGCCCGGCCCCAGGCCTCGGGAATTGCCCTCTCCTTCGTGCCGGCGCCGCTGCCGAGCCCCAGTCCCACCCCGTCCGCCCCTCCCTCCGCCGCGCCCCCGGGGCCGTCGCCCGCGGCCCGCCCCTCACCGACCCCGCCACCCCGCCTCTCCGGCACCTTCGTCTATCGCCGGGGGCCCGGCGGTGTCTACGCGCGGCCGCTGACCGCGGTTCCGCTGGCTACCGGCGTGACCAGCCTGGACGACGAGAGCGCCGGCTTCGGGGAATCCTGGTGCTATGTGGCGCGCACCGTGCTGAGCGCGGAGCCGCTGATCGAGAGCCGGGATTCGGAGGAGGTGTGCCTCGATTTCAAGGACCTGTTCCCCCCGGCGGCGCCCACCGGGGTGACGGTGCTTCCGCGCCCGGAGGGCCTCGAGGTCTCCTGGAGTCCCTCTCCGGAGACCGACCTCGCTGCCTATCGCGTCTATCGCAGGATCAAGGGCGGAGCGCCGGAAGCGGTGGGGGAGCTGGCGGGCACCGAGACCGGACTCCTGGACCGGGTGGCTCCCCGAGCCACCCCCCTTCTCTACACGGTCACCGCCCTCGACAAGGCGGGCAACGAGAGCGCCCACTCCAAGGCCATGGAGGCTCGACGGCCATGAAGTACTACCGGCTGGCCACCGCCCAGGGACCAGCCTGGGCCCGTCAGGAAGGCGACGGTCTGCGGCTCCTGGCGGGGGCTCCTTTCGCCGGGGCCCGCGACCTTGAGCAGCGCCTGAGCTTCGCCGAGGCGCGGCTTCTGGCCCCCGCCACCCCCTCCAAGATCGTGGCTGTCGGCCTCAACTACAAGGACCACGCCGCCGAGCGGGGAAAGCCCCTGCCCCAGGAGCCGCTGCTCTTCATGAAGCCGGCAAGCGCGGTGATCGGGCCCGGCGACGTCATACGCAAGCCGGCCTGGGCCGGCCGGGTGGACCACGAAGCCGAGCTGGGTATCGTCATCGGCAAGGTCGCCTTCGACCTCGAGTCGCCGGAGGCGGCACGCGACTACATCTTCGGAGCCACCTGCGTGAACGACGTGACGGCGCGCGAGCTGCAAGACAAGGACGTGCAGTTCACCCGCGCCAAGGGGTTCGACACCTTCTGCCCGCTGGGCCCCTGCTTGGCGAGCGACCTCGACCTCTCCGACCTCAAGGTGGAGGGCCGGGTGAACGGCGCCCTGCGGCAGAGAAGCTCGACCCGCGAGCTCATCTTCTCCCCCGAGTACCTGGTCTACTTCGTGTCCCGGGTGATGACTCTCTTCCCCGGGGATATCATCTCAACCGGCACCCCCGCCGGCATCGGGCCCCTGGCGGCCGGGGATCAGGTGGAGGTCGAGGTGGAGGGGGTCGGGGTTCTCCGCAACCCGGTGGCCATGAGAGAGGAACGTTAGATGAAGATCTTCCTGGATACGGCAAGCCTGAAGGAGATCCGTGAGGCGTCGGCCCTGGGTGTGGTGGACGGCGTCACCACCAACCCGACCCTGCTGGCCAAGGAGTCGGGCGACCCGGAGGCGATCCTGATCGAGATCTGCAACACCGTGGACGGTCCCATCTCGGCCGAGGTGCTGGCCACCGACGCCGAGGGCATGATCCGCGACGGCCGGCATGTGGCCAGCCTCCACAAGAACATCGTGATCAAGATCCCCTGCATCGCCGAAGGGCTCAAGGCCACCAAGGTGCTCTCGGGGGAGGGCCACCGGGTCAACATGACCCTGGTCTTCTCGCCCACCCAAGCCCTGTTGGCAGCCAAGGCGGGGGCCGCCTTCGTCTCACCCTTCGTGGGCCGGCTGGACGACATCTCGACCCCGGGCATGGAGCTGGTGGCCGACATCATGGAGATCTTCGACAACTACGATTACGAGTGCGAGGTGCTGGCGGCCAGCCTGCGCCATCCCATGCACGTGGTGGAGGCGGCCAAGATCGGGGCCCACATCGGCACCATGCCCTTTGCCGTCTTTTCCAGCCTGCTCAAGCACCCGCTGACCGACAGCGGTCTCAAGCGGTTCCTGGAGGACTGGGAGAAGGCCAAGAAGGAGATGGGCAACCACGCCCGCACCTAGCGCATGCCGCTCTACGAGTACCGCTGCGCCGACTGTGGAAAGGCCTTCGAGAAGCTGGTGGCTCGCTGGGGTCAAGGGGTCTCTTGTCCCGCCTGCCACAGCACGGCCGTCGAGAAGCAGCTCTCCAGCTTTGCCATGACCGCTTCCGCGTCCCCCTCCCCGGCGCCGTCCGGCGGGGGCGGCTGTTGCGGCGGGGGTTGCGGCTGCCGGTCATGAGCGCCAAGACCGAAGTCCCACCGGTGCCGGCGACCGAGGACCCCCGCCTCGAGGTCCTCCGCCGGAAGACCCGCCGGGCCGAAGCCGGCGGCGGCGCCGAACGGCGAGAGCGCCAGCACGCGGAAGGCAAACTCACCGCCCGAGAGCGGGTCGAGCTGCTGCTCGATGAGGGCTCCTTCGAGGAGCTGGACAAGCTGGTCGAGCACCGCTGCCTGGACTTCGGGATGGCGGAGCAGAAGATCCCCGGCGACGGTGTGGTCTCCGGGGTCGGCCGCATCGACGGCCGGCTGGTTTCGGTCTTCGCCCAGGACTTCACGGTCTTTGGGGGCAGCCTGTCCGAGACCAACGCCCTCAAGATCTGCAAGGTCATGGACCTGGCCATGAAGATGGGGGCTCCGGTCATCGGCCTCAACGACTCCGGAGGAGCCCGCATCCAGGAGGGTGTCGCATCGCTAGGCGGCTACGCCGACATCTTCCTGCGCAACACCCTGGCTTCCGGGGTGGTGCCCCAGATCTCCGCCATCCTGGGCCCCTGCGCGGGCGGGGCCGTCTACAGCCCGGCCATCACCGACTTCAACATCATGGTCAAGGACAGCTCGTACATGTTCGTGACCGGGCCCGACGTCATCAAGACGGTGACCCACGAAGAGGTGAGCAAGGAGGACCTGGGCGGGGCCATGACCCACAACGTCCGCTCGGGGGTGGCCCACTTCGCCGTGGACGACGACAAGGCCTGTCTCGCCCTGATCCGGGACCTGCTCTCCTACCTTCCCTCCAACAACATGGAAGACCCTCCGCTGGTGAGGACCGAGGACCCGCCCGACCGCGAGGACCCGCTGCTCGACCGTCTGGTGCCGCTGGAGGCCAGCAAGCCCTACGACATCAAACGGTTGATCGCCGCGGTGGTCGACGACGGGCGTTTCCTCGAAGTCCACCAGCACTTCGCGCCCAACCTGGTGGTGGGGTTCGCCCGCTGCGGTGGCAAGAGCGTGGGCATCGTGGCCAACCAGCCGGCGGTCCTGGCCGGCTGCCTGGACATCGACGCCTCGGTCAAGGGGGCCCGCTTCGTGCGCTTCTGCGACGCCTTCAACGTCCCGCTGGTGGTGTTCGAAGACGTGCCGGGGTTCCTGCCCGGCACCGCCCAGGAGTTCGGCGGCATCATCCGCCACGGGGCCAAGCTGCTTTACGCCTTTGCCGAGGCCACGGTGCCCAAGATCACGGTGGTCACCCGCAAGGCCTACGGCGGCGCCTACTGCGTGATGGCATCGAAGCACATCCGCACCGACCTGAACTTCGCCTACCCAATGGCCGAGATCGCGGTCATGGGCCCGGAGGGGGCCGTCAACATCCTGTACCGGCGGGAGCTGGCCCAGGCCAAGGACCCGGAGGCGCTCCGGGCCAAGAAGGTGGCGGAGTTCCGCGAGAAGTTCGCAAACCCCTACATCGCCGCCGACCGCGGCTTCATCGACGCCGTGATCGAGCCCCGCCACACCCGGCGCCGGATCATCGCCGGCCTGGACATGACCCGGACCAAGCGGGACCAGAACCCGCCCAAGAAGCACGGGAACATCCCGCTGTGACCAGACCGGCCGCGCCGATGGATCCGCCGTCGACCATCCGAAGAGCGGCATCGCCCCGGGGGCGCTGATGGTCGAGAGCCGCTTCCGCAAGATCCTGATCGCCAACCGAGGCGAGATCGCGGTCCGCATCATCCGGGCCTGCCGCGAGCTGGGCCTGGGCACGGTGGCCGTCTACTCCGAAGCCGACCGCTCGGCTCCCCACGTCGCCCTCGCCGACGAGGCGTACCCGGTCGGCCCTCCGCCCTCCCGGGACTCCTACCTGCGACAGGACCGCATCATCGAGGTGGCGAGGCGGTCCGGGGCCCAGGCCATCCATCCCGGCTACGGCTTCCTGGCCGAGAACGCGGGCTTCGCCCGAGCCTGCGAGGAGGCGGGGATCGTCTTCATCGGACCCCGGAGCGAGACCATCGCCCTCATGGGCGAGAAGACCTCGGCGCGCCGGCTGGCGGTCAAGGCCGGGGTGCCGATCGTGCCGGGCACCCTCGAACCCCTGGGCGATCCGAGCCGCATCAGAAGCGAGGCGCTCCGCATCGGCTTTCCCCTCATGCTCAAAGCCGCCGCTGGAGGCGGCGGCAAGGGCTTGCGTTTGGTGGCCACTGCCGAGGAGCTGGAGTCGGCCGCCGCCCGCGCTCGAAGCGAAGCCAAGAGCGCCTTCGGGGACGACAGCATCTACCTGGAGAAGGCGATCGAGCGGCCTCGCCACATCGAGATCCAGGTGTTGGCCGACCAGCACGGGAACGCGGTCCACCTCTTTGAGCGCGAGTGCTCGATCCAGCGCCGGCACCAGAAGGTGATCGAGGAAAGCCCCTCGCCGGTGGTCACCCCGGAGCTGCGCGAGCGCATGGGGAGCCTGGCGGTGGCCCTGGTGCAAACCGCCGGCTACGTGAACGCCGGCACCCTCGAGTTCCTGGTCGATGCGGACCTGAACCCCTACTTCCTGGAGATGAACACTCGGCTCCAGGTCGAGCATCCGGTGACCGAGATGGTCACCGGAGAGGACCTGGTCAAGCTGCAAATCCGCATCGCGCAGGGAGAGAAGCTGCCCTTCGCCCAGGCCGACCTCCGGCAGCGCGGGCACGCCATCGAGTGCCGGGTCTACGCCGAGGACCCCGACCGCGGCTTCCTGCCCAGCCCGGGCCGAATCATCGCCCTCCGGCTGCCCGGGGGACCCGGCATCCGCGACGACTCGGCGGTGTACGAGGGCTATGAGGTCCCCATCCACTACGACCCCCTGATCTCCAAGCTGGTGGCCCACGGACACGACCGCAACGACGCCCTGGCCCGCATGCGCCGCGCCGTCTCCGAGTACAAGGTCCTGGGCATCAAGACGACCATCCCGTTCTTCGCTCGCGTACTGCGCCACCCTGATTTCCTGCGTGGAGACTTCGATACCTCCTTCGTAGAGATGGCCCTCGCGGAAACCACGGGGCAAGCCGACGGCCGGATCGAGGTGGCCCTGGCCGCCGCCGCCATCCGGGCCTTCCTGGACCGCCGCCAAGCCCGTGAGCCAAGCGCCGAAACCCCGCTGCTCGCCTCCGGCTGGCGCCGCCGGGGCTGGCGAGAGACGGCTGGGGGCAGGCTATGATCTTCGACGCCACGGTGGCGGGCCGCAGCTACCGGGTGGAGGTCAAGGCCAGCGATGCTCGTTATGTGGTCTCGATCGACGGCCGCCCGCTCACCGTCGACTGGCACCCCACCGGCGGCGTCTTTGCCAGCCTGATCATCGACGGCCAGAGCCAGGAGGTCGGGGTGGCTCGGGGAAGCGGCGGCTACGCCGTGGTCCTGGATGACGCCAGTCTCCTGGTGGAGCTTGCGGCGGGGGCGGCGGGTGCGGGAAGCCTCGCCAAGAAGGGCTCCGCCGGCCCCGCCAAGGTCACCGCACCGATGCCCGGCAAGATCGTCCGCCTCCTGGCGGAGCCGGGCCAGCTGGTGGCCGCGGGTCAGGGTCTGGTGGTGATGGAGGCCATGAAGATGGAGAACGAGCTCCCCGCCCCCCACGCCGGGCGGATCAAGGCGATCGAGGTTCGTGAAGGCCAGGCGGTGGAGACCGGAGCCCTCCTCGTGGTCATGGAGTAGGCGCGGCGAGGATGCCGTGACGCGGAAACGCCGCCGCCGCCTGCTCACCGCGATCCTGCTGCTGGCGGCTCTCGGCCTGGCCCTGGCGCGCTTCCCGTTCTGGACCCGGGGGCTGGTGGCCGAGGCGCTCTCGTCCTTCTTCGAGCGCCCGGCCACGGTGGGCGCGGTCCAGTTCCGCTTCTTTCCCTTCGAGATCGAGGTCCGGGATATCCGGGTGGGGGGGGCGGCACCCGAGGCACCGCCCTTCCTGGAGGTCCCGCGGCTGGTGGCGGTCCCCCTGATCCGTCCCCTCTGGGACCGGCGAGCCCGCTTCACCCGCCTGCAGATCTACGGCGTCAAGCTTCGCGTCAACGCCTACCGAGAAGGCGGCGACGATATCCCCAAGATCAAGGCCGGAGGGGGCCCCGGGACCGAGGTCCGGATCGGCCGCCTGACCATCCAGGACGGGCAGGTCCTGGTCGACCACCAGCGGGTGCCGCTGAACCTCGATCTGCCCGGATTCAAGGGTCGACTCCTGGGCCGGCGCGCGGGAGCCCTGGGTGGGGAGATCGCCTTTGGCCCCGGTCCCATTCGCATCGGCGCCAACCCGCCGTTGCCCGTCAGCGCCGAGCTGGGGGTGATCCTGGAGGGTCGCCTGCTGACGGTTCTGCAGGGCCGACTCCGGGCGGAGAAGATCGACCTCGCGGTGACCGGCACGCTCGAGATTCAGTCGCGTCCCCAGGGCCGGTTCGCGCTCCAGGGTCCGGCCGACCTGGCGGTCCTGGACCGGCACCTCATCCACAGCGGCCTCGGTCTCAAGGGCGACGCCCGCTACGACGGCGAGCTGACGGTGGATGGCTCGCGGCTTCGCCTCCAGGGCCGCTTCGCGGGCACACAAGGCGAGTTCGATGGGGTGGCGGTCCCCACCTTCGCGAGCCAGATCGCCTGGAGCGAGAAGGGAGTTCGCCTGCAGGGGCTCGAGCTCACCGCCCTGGGGGGCTCGGGCACCATCGATCTTGAGATCCCGCCAGGCGCCGGCAGCCTGGTTCACCTCACCGCGTCGATGAAGGAGGTTGATGCCGACGGCCTGGTGCGCGCGGTCTTCGACCTCGGCGAAACCGGGGTGGGGGCGGCCGCCACCGGCCCCCTCGAGCTGCGCTGGCCCAAGGGGCGGACTCGGCACCTAACCGGGACTCTTGGCGTTGACCTCGCAGCCAAGGAGGACGGGCGCACGCCGCTTCTGGGGCGCTTCGACTGGCGCGCCGAAGAGGGCCTGCAAACCGTCGTCGGGGGCGATCTCAGAACCCCCACCACCCAGCTCCGGCTGCGCGGCCAGATTCACGAGGACCGGCGGGTCGATCTCCTGGTCGACGGGGAGAGCCGGGATCTGGCGGCCGCCGACGTCCTGGGCCGTCGCCTGCGTCAATCGCTAGGCACAGCCGAGGCCCAACTGGCCGGGATCTCGGGGGCGGGCGGCTTCCGGGGCCACTGGGGCGGCACCCTGGAGCTGCCGGTGTTCGAGGGGCGATTCACCGGCCAGGAGGTCGGCTACCTCGGCGTCAACTGGGGCCGGGCGGAGTGGGCGGGGGTGATGACCCCCACCGAGATCCGCTCCCACTCCCTGGTTGTCCGCCGGCCCGGCGGCGAGCTGTGGCTGGACGGGCGGCTTGAGACGGGCTTCCTGGGGGACCAGGACGCGGCCCAGGTGAAGGTCCGCATCAAGGATTGGCCGGCCGAGGACTTCACCAAGGCGTTGGCTTGGGAGCTGGACGCCCAGGGCCTGGTCTCGGGCGAGGCGGAGATCCAAGGCCGCCGCAGCGCGCCGCGGGGAACCGTGCGCATCAGCGGTCGAGAGGGCCGTTACTACGGGATCCCCTACCGAAATCTGGAGCTGCGTTCGGCGCTGCGAGGATCGGTCACCGAGGTGACCCTGGGGCGAGCCGGCGTTGGCGGGGGCGAGGTGAGCTTCCTGGGCACCGCCACCGATGAGGGCATCTACGACGGCTCCGTCCAGATCCGGGACGTGGACTTGGGCGACGTCCTGGTCCCGCTGGCGCCGGAGGTGCCCTGGGGCGGCAAGGTGTCCGGCTCTTTCGTGATGCAGGGGCCCCTGGAGCGGCCACGGATCGAGGGCCAGCTCTCCTCGCAGCGGCTGTTCTTGGGAGACGAAGGCTTAGGTGAGCTGTTCGCTTCCCTGCGGGGGACCGGGGACGGCAAGCTGGCCCTGGAGGCGAGCTGCCGCTCGCCCCGGGTGGCCCTGGCGCTCACCGGCAACCTCCGCGCCGACCCGCCCTATCGGGCTTCCCTCCGGCTCTCCGCCGACAACACCAGCCTGGACCCCTTTCTGCGCCTGCTGGCTCCCCGGGTGCCCACCAGCCTGGGCGTGCTGGCCACCGGCCAGGCTTCGATCGAGGGCCCGCTCCTGGAACCCACGAACCTGGCCGTCGACGCCGAGATCTCCGGGCTGGAGCTGCTGCTGCCCTCCTTTCCCATCAAGAACCCGGTGCCCCTGCGTCTTGCCCTGCGACACGGGCGCCTCGATTTCCAAGAGGTGCGATTCGCCGGGGAGGGCACCGCCCTCGAGCTCTCGGGTCGCGCCGCGCTCCTGGAGGCCGGCGGGCCGCTCGACCTCAAGCTGCAGGGGAGCACCGATCTTCGCGCGCTGGGCCTGCTCAGCCCGAACTTGCGAGGTCGCGGCGGCGCGCGGGTATCGGTCGCCGTGGCGGGCACCAGGGGGGCGCCGACGATCGACGGGCGCCTGGAGATCGACGGCGGCGCCATCCGCTGGCGGGGCTTTCCCCACGGCATCGAAGAGATCAAGGGCTCGCTGCGTTTCGGCGAGACGGCGGCCGAGCTGGCGGGCGTTACCGCAACCGTGGCCGGCGGCTCGGTCGAGATGGAAGGCCAAGCCACCTATCCGGGAGGCCGCCCGGGCTCTTTCGACCTCAAGGCGTCGGGACGCGGTATGTCTTTGCGTTATCCGGACGGTCTTCGCAGCCGGGTGGACGCCGAGCTGCGGTTGTTTGGGGACCAGGCGCGACAGTGGCTCACCGGACGGGTGGACGTGCGCGAAGCGGTGTGGACCCGGCGCTACGACCTGGCCTCGGAGCTGCTCGCGGAGTCCAGGCCCCGCGAGGAGTCGGCGTCCCTGGCCGGCGGCCTGCGCAACGACATCAAGGTCGTGGCCCCGGGCACGGTGCGCATCGACAACAACCTGGCCGCCTTGCAGGCCCGAGCCGAGGTGGCGCTCCAGGGTACCGACCAGGCCCCGGTGATCGTGGGCCGCGCCGAGATCGAGCGCGGCCGCCTCTACTTCCAGGGCAACACCTACACCATCAAACGGGGCACCCTCGACTTTGCCAACCCGCGGCGGACCGACCCTCTCTTTGACATCGAGGCCGAGACCCGCATCCAGTCCTACCGGATCACGCTCAAGATCAACGGTACCCTGGACCGGGTCTACCCCACCTTGAGCGCCGACCCCTACCTGACATCGGTGCAGATCCTGAGCCTGCTGGCCGGTGCCGACGAGAGCACGGTGGCGAGCTACGAGACGGGACCGCTCCGGGATGCCGCCCAGACTCGTTTGGCGGCCGCCGGCGCCGCCACCCTCGCCACCGGCAAGGTCTTCGAGGAAGTCGGCCTGGAGAAGGGCGCGGCTCGCCTGGGTCTTTCTCGCTTCTCCATCGATCCCTCGCTGGTCCGCGGGAACACCTCCAACCCCAACAGCACCAACCCCACCGCCCGCCTGACCGTCGGCAAGCGCGTCACCAACGACCTGAACGTCCTGTACTCCGTCGATCTCAGGGGCACCGAGGAGAAGCTCTTCTCGGTGGAGTACACCCTGAAGCAAGGCTTTTCCCTGCTGCTCACCCGCGCCGAGCCCGGCGGCTTCGGCTTCGACGTGAGCTTCAGGCGGTCCCGATGACGGCGCTCCTGCTTCTCGTCGTGGCGCTCTCGGACCAGCCGGTGGCCTCGGTTCGCCTGGAGGCGGGGGAACGGGACCAGGCTCGCCTGAGGCGCTACGTCGATGAGATCGAGGTGGGTCGGCCCCTAAGCGCCCTCAAGCTTCGCCATGTGGTGGAGCTGCTGCACGCCACCGGCGAGTTCGAGGACGTGGTGGTCGAGACCGCACCCGGCGCCCAGGGATTGGAGGTGCTCGTCAGGCCCATCCCGGCCCCCCTTCTGTCCGCAATCCGAATCGAGGGCCCCAGGTTCCTCGACGAGAAACGGCTGAAGACAGTGACCCAGCTTCGGGATCGCGAACCGTTGTGGCCCGAGCGTTTGGAGCGGGCGGGCCGCGATGTCGCCCTGTCGCTGGTCGGGCGCGGCTACCTCGAGGCCCGGGTGCAAGCCGCCGCTGTCCGCCACCAAGGCGGGGCGGACGCGGTCTTTCAGGTGACTCCAGGTCCGCTCGCCCGGGTGCGTCAGGCACCGCTGTCGGGCCTTCCGCATGGCCTCAAGTCGGCCCTTGAACCGCTGGTGGCCCCCCGCCCTGGGGCTCCGTTCGCGCGAGCCCGGGCTGACGCCTCGGCGGAGCGGCTTCGCAAACGGCTGGTGAGCGTCGGCTACTGGCGGGCCGCGGTGAGCCTGGAGGTGGCCTACGACCCGAGCCGGGCGCAGGTGGGTCTTCTCTTCGTGGTGGACGCCGGTCCCCCTCTTGAAGTGGCGTTCGCCGGCGAGAAGCTCCCCCGACGCCTGCGCGCCGAAGTGGTGAAGCTGATTCGCGACGGGGGGGCCAGAGGCGACGCCCTGGACGCGGCCGACGAACGCATGGAGACCGCACTCAAGGCGCGGGGCCATCGCACGGCGCGGGTCACTCACCGCGAGGATTCTGGCCCCACCCGGCTCAGGATCGTCTACGAGGTTGCCCCCGGCCCGGCCGCACGGGTGGCTGCGGTGCGCGTCGTCGACGCCCCGCCGGGCGTGCCCGCCCCCGCGACCCGGCCCCTCGCCGCCCTGCGCGAGGATGGCCTGGCGGAGGACGCTCGCCGCCTGGTCCGCGATCTTGAGAACCAGGGCTACGCCGACGCCAAGGTCGACGTCGAGGTGGCGGAGGGTGGCGGCGACCTCCCGGTGCTGTTCCGGGTCAGGGCCGGAGCCCGGACCGAGGTGGCGGAGGTGAGCGTGGACTCCCCGGTCCCTCTGCCGGCGGGCGCCGCCGCCCGCGAGCCCAGGACCCGCGCCGGCCGCGCCTACCGAGCCCGCGACGTGGCCCTGGACCGGGACGGTCTGGTCGCCTCCCTCCGCGACGCTGGCTACCCCCAGGTTGAGGTCGTCCCCGAGATCGTCATGAATGCGGATCGCAGTCAGGCCACGGTCCGCCTCCGCGTGCTCCCCGGCAACCGCATCGAGATCGATCACGTGGTGCTGGCCGGCCTCAACCGGACCCGGGAGGCGGTCCTGCGCCGGGAGCTGCAGCTGGCGGAGGGCGAGCCGCTCAGCCTGTCCCGGCTGCTGGACAGCCAGCGGCGGCTGGGCAGCCTGGGCCTGTTCCAGAAGATCGCCATCACCGAAATGGACCCGGAGGCGGAGGGCAAGCGCAGCCTGGTGGTGGCGGTGGAGGAATCGCCTCTCACCAACTGGGGTTGGGGCTTGGGTTATGCGGAGCAGGACATGCTCCGTTTCAGCGTCGACCTTACCCGCCGCAACCTCTTCGGCATGGACCGCAGCCTCTCCACCTTCGCCCGTGTCAGCTTCAAGAGCAGCCGGTTGCTGGCGACTTTCCGGGAGCCCTACCTGCTGGGGCACAAGCAGGAGCTGTCCTTCAGTACCTTTCGCGAGGAAGCGGAACGACCCTACTTCAGCTTCGTGCGCTACGGTGCCACCGTGCAGACGGCCCGCAATCTGGCGCCCAGCCTCAAGCTGATCGCCCGCTACACCTTCCAGCTCACCGACACCTTCAACATCAAGAACCCCAGCCAGGTGGGGCGCGACTTCGCCAGCTCCACCACCGCCGGCCCCTCGACGGCGCTGGTCCACGACACCCGGGACGACCCACTGGAGCCGAAACGTGGGCACTTCGTCTCGGCGGACCTTCAGTTCTCGTCCGTATCGCTAGGCGGGGACAGCTTCCTGAAGGGCTTCTTCCAGGGCGCGGCCTACGCGCGCCTCCACTCCCATCTGGTGCTGGCCCTGGCCACCCGGGTGGGCATGGGCCGGACCTTCGGTCGCTTCGAGCCGCTCTTTCTCCCCGACGCCGACCGCTTCTATCTGGGGGGCGACTACAGCCTGCGCGGCTTCAAGCTGGACCAGGTGCGGCCGGCCGGCGGCAACAGCCTCCTCTTCGCGGGCACCGAGCTGCGCTGGGATCTGGGCAAGTACCTCTCCACCGCGGCCTTCGCGGAGAGCGGCAACGTCTACTCCCTGGTGTCCGACACCACCCTGAACGATCTGCGGTACACCGCCGGCGTGGGCGTGCGCTACCGCAGTCCCCTGGGACCGCTGCGCCTCGACTGGGCCTACAAGCTGAACCGGCGACCGAACGAGGACCCCTCGACGTTCCACTTCGCCATCGGCCATGCCTTCTAGCCAACCGACCCGAGCCGAGGTGGCCCGCTTCCGCCGGCCTTGGCCAGCGCCCGCCCTGCTGGTGCTGACGCTGCTGGCTCCGCCGACCAGCCGGGCCGAAGTCGTCGAGCGCATCGTGGCGGTGGTGGACGGGCGGCCGGTATTGCTCTCCGAGGTTCGCCTCTTGGCTCGGGTTCGCGGGGAGACCGAGAAGGCCGCGCTCTCGGCCCTGATCGACGAGCGTTTGATGTTCCGCGAAGCCTCCCGCCTGTCCCAGGCCGCGGTCGCCCAGGAGGAGGAGGCGCGGGTGCTGGCGGCCCTCAAGGACAAGCTGCGAGCCGGGCTGGAGGAGCCCGAAGCCGAGCTGCGCCGGCTGGTCCGGCGACAACTCGGCATCGTGAAGTACATCGAGTTCCGCTTCCGACCGCAGGTTCGCGTCGGTGACGAGGCGGTCCGCGGCGAGTACGAGTCTCGTTATGCGAACGCGGGCGGTGCCCCGTCGCTGTCGGCGGTGGCGGAGGAGATCCGGGATGCTCTGGCGGAGAGGGAGCTAAACGCCAAGATCGAGGCCTGGGTGAAGGACCTGCGCTCCCAGGCCGAGATCCGCGAGAACCCCTGAGCCGGCTGCCCGGGCTAGAGGCGGTCCCGGAAGCGAATCGTCTTCTCCAGGCGGTGCTTGACCTGGATGACCGAGCGACACTCGCGGAGACTCCGCACCGCAGCGTCGAGCATCGGGAGGGCCGGCGCGGGCACCACGGGTGGCTCGCCAAACTGCGCCAAGAGCGTGTCCCGGTTGCTCGCGGCCTCAGCCAGCTCCCACAGGACTTCCGCTTCGGCGCAGGTTTCCGGGGCCAGCCGGGCGACCCGCAAGAACGGGACCTCAGCGCCGACCGAAAACCGGATGGAGAGGATCTCTCCGCTGTCCAGCCGCAGCAGACACTGCCGGCGCACGTCATCGTTCTGGTACTCGAGGATCTCAGCCACCCTGGCCAAGTGTAGCCCAGGCCTGTCGCCCCGAGAGAGACCGCCAGAGAGGGCGAGAGAATGAAAAAAGGGATCGGTAGGTCCCGCGGTCGTCCCCGTGACCCCCGACCGAACCCCGCTCAGCCGCACGGCTGAACGTTCCCGAGAATCCCGGCGTGGCTCCCTCCAAACCGCGCCGTTCAATCGCGGGAGGCGTCGAGGTCTCAGCGATGACATCCACCGGACCCTACGATCCCTCTGCCCAGGCATTAAGCACGCCCCGTGCCAACAGCCCGCGACCAGCCAAAGACCTTACGTATCAGGATGTTACTGCGACACGCCGCGAGTAGGGCCGTTTCCGTCTGATGCGAAACCCTCACCGGGCCGTATCGGATCCTCAACAGCTGTCGGCTTTTGGCTGACGGTAGCGTCCCCTCCACTCGTTCGCGCGGATCCGGAGCAGGTCGGGAAAAGCCCGAAAACCCTTCAGCAGGCCCACCCGCGAGGCCGCGTCGTTGCGCCAGGTTACCGGGACCTCGGCCACCTGGTAGCCGCGCCGTTGGGCCAGGAACAGCGCCTCCACGTCGAACACGAAGCCGTCCATGAGGGCCACGCGGAAGACCGCATCCGCCGCCTCGGCGCTGAACAACTTGAAGCCGCATTGGGTGTCGTGAAGCTCGGAGGCCATCAGCAGGCGCACGAACAGGTTGAAGACTCGGCCCATGTTCTCGCGATACCAGGGCTGATGAACCTCGATCTTCGACTCGTCGAGCGCCCGGGAGCCGATCACGATCGAGACACCGTCATCCATCCTGGCCATGAGCCGCGGAAGGTCTTCGATGGGGGTCGACAGATCGGCGTCGGTCATCAGGCGCCTGGCGCCGCTCGCGGCCAGCATGCCTCTGCGAACCGAGTAGCCCTTGCCTCGATTGCCCGGGTTCTGGAGAACCCGGACCCGGCCTCCCGCCACCTCTTGCGCCCGCTGGGCCGTTCCGTCCGAGGACCCGTCGTCGATCACCAGGATCTCGTAGGACCCGCCCCAAGCTGCCAGGTAGGTCAGGATCCGCCGCAGCGACCCAGGCAGTCGTTCCGCCTCGTTATACGCCGGGATCACCACCGAAAGATCCAGGCTCACGCCGGCTTTCCCAGGAGCTGAGCGACCAGGGTCCTGGCGGCCGGATCGAGGGGCAACCCCAGATCGCGCGCCCCCCAGCGCATCTCCTCCAAGAGGTAGCCGAGCAGGCCAGCTTCCTCGCCTCCCTCCTCGGCCAGCGCCGCCCGCAGCCGCGGCTGGTCTCGGGCTACGCCTTCCAAGAACGCGCCCAGTGCGCCGACCGTGGCATCCAGGTCGTGGAGACGCCGGACGTGGTCGCGGGCGCGCTGCCCGATGGCCTGGCCCAGGGAGGGGTGGCTCGCCAGCGCGCCGAGGAAGGCCAGCAGCTCGGCTTCCTCCCGAGGTCCAGGGTCGACGGGGACCACGACCCCCGGCGGGAACTCCTCGGCGGCAGGAGTCCCCGCCGTCACCAGGGTCGGCCGACCCACGCCCAGGGCCCGGACCAGCGCCCCCGAGATCTCGCCGTGGGAGGGGAAGCGGAGAGCCAGCACCACGTCGGCGGCGCACAGGTGACGAATGAAGTCCCCCAACGACAACCGCCCGGTGACCAGCAAGCGCTCCTCGACGCCGGCCGCCCGCGGCCATCCCACGAGATCGAGCCGCGGATCCAGTCCGCCCGCCACCACCAGGCGAACCCCGGGATGCCCAGACCGCAGCCGGGCCATCACGCGCAGGGCGCGGTCCAGGCCCTTGGCGGCGGTGGCCAAGCCGGGAGCGGTGACCAGGAACGCGTCGCCAGGGAGGCCCAAAGCCTGCCGAGCTTCCTCCCGCGAGGGCAGGGGATCGAGGGGCAGCGAGACATGATGGGGCAGCCGCAGCACCGGCCGGCCGGGCAGGCGGAGGGCCGCCCGGGAGCAGACCCACTCGGTGAGGCCGACCACCGCCAGGCTGGCTTCCAGCAGCCGGTCGTTCAAAGGGAAGAGAGCCGGCAGCAACTCGCCGCCCAGGGCCCGCGCCACCTGGCGGCCCACAAAGGTCCCGGTCTCGCCGTAGGCCCGCCGCATCTCCCGCAGGTAGGCCGAGACGTCGCCCCGCTCCACGGTTTCCCGGAGCACCAGGTGATGGAGGCTCCAGTCGTGCAGCAGGACCACGCCCGGGCGCTTGAGCGCCGCCCGGTAGACGAAAGCATGGGCCGGGGAGTTCCCCACCTGGTAGAGATCGAGGTCGGCCTCGCCGGCCCGCTCCCGACCCACAACACGATAGGTGCGCGCCAGATCCGCCGCCACCGCTGTCGGGTCCTCGACCACCACCGTGAGATCGAAGCGCCGGCTCAGCGCGGGGAGCTGTTCCGCCACGTAGTCGGCGATGCCCGAAGTCGAGGGTGGCAGCGGGCTCCACAGGCAAAGCCTCACCGGATCGACTCCGTGAGCTGGTCGATGACCGCATCCCAGGTTATGTCCTTGACCCGCTGGTATCCGGCCTCCCCGAGATCCCGGAGCCGATCCTGGGGCAGCTCCCACAGGCGATCGATCCCGGCGGCGATGGCCTCCGGATCCGGAGCCGTCACCACCCCGGTCTCTCCCTCGGTCACGAACTCGAGCGGCCCCCCGGCGTCGCTGGTGGTCACCACCGGCTTGCGCGACAGGAAGGCCTCCACGGTGACGTAGCCGTAGTCCTCGTTGAGCGGCGCGTAGTAGGCGGCCCGACAGCGGGAGTAGAGGTCGAGGAGATCCTCGGCAGACAGGAAGCCAAGAAGCTCCACCCGGTCCTCCACCCCCAGCCCCACGATCTGCTTCCTCAGCTCCTCGGCCAGCGGACCCGACCCCGCGATCTTGAGCCGCGCCCCGCTCTTCACCCGCTTCATGGCGTCGATGGCCAAGTCCAGCCGCTTCAGACGGTCCAGCCGTCCGGCGTAGAAGAGGTAGTCGCCGTAACCCGCATTCGCATAACGGCCAAGGTGGTGAGGCGGCGGGTAGAGGGGAATGCCGGGCAGCTTGTTGAAGCGGGCCAGCCGATCGGCCACGTTGCGGGAGATGGTGTAGACGGCCCCGCACTCGGAGAGGGCGGTGCCGTCCATGGTGTGGATGGCGTCCCGCACCTGGTTGTCCTCCGGGGTGTCGCGAAAGGAGCAATAGGGCGTGCCGTAGAGATCGTAGGCCTCGCGGTGCTGGTGAAAGAGCCAGGCCACCTTGCGGGGATGGCGCACCAGGTAGCTCGGGAACTTGGTGGGAATCACCAGATCGACTTTGGTGCCGTTGCTCTCGGTCACGTCGATCAGCCGCCAGGCCAGCGCCTGCCGCACGATCTCGGAAACCGGATACCACTTGAAGGGGACGTTGGCCACGTCGACCCGAAAGCCCCGGCGTTCCAGGTTGTCGCGCAGCTCGCGGACCAGGATCTCGGCGCCGCCCACGATGAAGGGGGCTTGTACGGAACAGACCAGGACCGTCTTCATCCGCGGCGGAACTCGGCTTCCAGCCGAAGCAGCCGGGCCCGCAGCTCCTTTAGGGCGAACTCCAGGCTGAGCCGTCCCCGCTCGCTGTCGGCCAGCACCAGATCGATGCGCTTGACCAGGTCGTGGACGTGAGCCACCAGTTCCTCCTGGAGGATCAGGTGTCGCTCGTCGATCTCGGCCATGTGCCGGCTGTGGATGCCCAGAATGGAGTCGTAGTGGCGGTGGGTTTCCTCAAGACGAGCGTGCAGGTAGGCGGTCGACTGCTGGCCGAACAGAAGCTGCCGCGCGTTCAGGTCCTGCTGTCTCTCGAACACCGGTCCCAGCCAGCGGCGGAACAGCCGATAGAGCAAGCCCGGGCGCTCGGGCAGAATCCGCCAGGCGGTCTGCAGCGTACCGCTGTCCGGCGGCGCGGTCGGCCGGACCGGCGGCGCTTCCGGCAGCGGAGGCATCGGCTCGGGAGTCCTGACAGCCAGCGCCTGGGGGAGGACGCTCGGTGGCTCCGGGTTCATGAGCGCTCGCTCCCGCACCGTGTCGCGG
>DATECU010000142.1:0-6591 GCA_035286745.1 Vicinamibacteria bacterium
ACGCACGGACCAGGGGCCGGCCGGCCCGTCCAGATCGGCCAGGAATCCCGCATAGACGCCGTCGTTGGGCGCGCCGTCGTCGTGCCGCCCGTCGTCGAACAGCCGGAGGGCGCGGCCCGTCTTCTCGCCCGGCGCCGCCAGCTGGGCGATCACCCGGGCGCCGGCCAGGCCGGCCTTGCCGTCGTGGAGCTCGGCATGCAAGGCCACCGGCTCCTGGGGCTGTCGCGACAACGGCCCGGCCCAGGCCTTGAGGGTGAGGGCGCTCTCGGGCTCGGCGGCCACCACGGTCACCGCCGCCTGGCCCTCGGCCTTCACCTCGACCGTGTAGACGCCCGCCTCGGCGGCCTTCACTTCCAAGGCCTCCTTGACACCTGCCAGGTCGAGTCCCAGATCGCCCGGCTCGGCCGACTCGAGGGCGAAGCGGCGAATCGCCTGGTCGGCGGTGGCCGACTCGCCAGCGGTCAGCGTGTCCCCTGACGGGGTGGTGAGCGAGACGGCCACCCCGGCGGACTTGCTCGCCGACGCGGTGTGCACCAGCAACAGAAGCCGGCCGCCTCCGGTCGCGGGCACCGCGATTCGCGCCTCCCCTTCGGCAGCAACCGTGGTGACGAAGGCCCGCGAGGTGCGGGCGGGCGCATGGTCTTCCGGGGCGCTCACCCTCTCCCCTGGCCGGAAGCTGCCCAGGGAGACCTGAGGCGAGTCAGCCAAGGCCAGCGCTGGGATCAGAGCCAAACCGGCGGCGGCAATCGTTCTGCGCAGCATGGGCTTCTCCTCAGAAGTCGGTGGCGAGGCTGTCGCCGATCTTGCGGTAGTCGTTGCGCCGGTTGTGGTGGTGATTGGCTGCGGTCACGAACCACACCACGCCGACACCCTGGGCGCTGTACTGCGCCACCATCCCGTCGTCCTCCCCAGGCAGACCGGCAATGCCGGACAGGGTGGCTAACCCATAGTCCTCGCCGTGGGCGAAGTCATTCCAGAGCCCGGTGCCGGCGATGTTGTAGACGGTCTTGGGCAGCGCCGGCCGGCCCGAGGTGCCCTTCAGGTAGTACTGGTTGTAGTAGGACATCCAGTCGGTGCGGCAGTTCTTGGTGGAGTCGGTGTTCTGCCCCACCAGGTCGACCAGCCAGCCGGTGAGCCAGGACCCGGAGAGGGTGCCGGCCAAGTCCGCCGCCTCGGAGCCCTTGTTGGGCGGGGCGATGGAGTTCACCCAACGCAGCCGGTCGATGATGGGCTGGTAGCGGGAGTCGTAGCTGGGGTTGGAGAGGATCCAGCGGATCACCACCCCGCCGAAGGAGTGGGTCTCCACCACGATGTCGTCGATGGCGTTGGCCATCATCCAGGTGTAGATCTGGCCCGCCACCTGGCCGCCCGCCACCCACATGAACTGGGTGCCGTCGTAGTGGCAGATCAGGTGCGGGATCGCATAACCCTTGGTGGTGGCCCGGATCATGTCGTCCGTCCAGTAGGCGCGGGCCGTGCTCTCGTTCGCCAGGTTGGCCCCGCCCTTGCCGTGAATGAAGACCACCCCCGTCTTGGCCTGAGCAGCCGAAGCCCACCCCAGGACGAGGAGCATGACGGCCGCAGCCGACGCTCGTCGCATGGCTCTCCTCCCGAGACCACCGCCTGGGTCAGCCCCCAAGGGCGTCTCGTTTCTTGTCGTCGCGAGAAAGTCGCCGGCGAAGCTACGCTGCCGCCCGCAGCCCTGTCAAGCGAAAGAGGAATGCGGGTTCAGGATTCCGAGCCTACCGACCGGTTGGGCGGGCAAACCGCAGCCCGCTCCTCGGGATGTCCGGATGTCCTCGTCGGGCCACGATCGTGTCACCTCACGGCACCAGCCGCCTCCGCAGAATGCCGCATCTCGCCGTCAATCGGACGGCACGCGGCTTGCTCAAGGGCCGCGCCAGGAACGGCGGCCCCGACGGCGCGGAGGGAGTGATGAGCATCACACCGGTTCGGGCAGATCGGATCAAAGGCGGGACTTGGAGCCCTCGGGATGCGATCACCGCATTCGCTCAACGACTCCTGTGGGCCAGATCACACTCGCTATCCGCACCCGTTGACTTCGGGTCAACGCTCCCATATAACTGCGCGCCAATCGAGGCTAGGGGTCACACACCCTCGGGGCCGGGAGGAAGCTGATGAGCACCGCCGTCATCAACGAGCTGTTCGAGGAGGCGACCGATCGGTCGCTCCAGTTCGTGCAGACCGCGAACGACGCCCAGGAGGCGGCATCGGAGGTGGACGAGCGCGTCCACGCCCTCACCGAGAAGGTCGAACAGGAGGCCGAGGAGGCCCACGGCCTGTTCCAGGACGCGGTGGGCAAGCTCAAGGAGGCCGAGTCCCGGCTGGAGGAGAGCGAGGGCAAGGCCGAAAGCCAGCTCGACAGCCTGCGCTCGCGGGTCGACGAGGTGGAGGGCAAGGTCGCGGCGCTGGTGGCGGCGGTCAAGTCCGGCAGCGACGAGCTGGAGGCGCGCAAGGACGAGCTGGCTTCCGAGCTGGACCAGCGGGAGGAAGCCACCGAGGGCCTCTTCGACCAGACATCGCAGAAGGTGGAGGATCTGGGCGAGCACTTGGGCGAGCGGCTGGAGGCGGTCTCCAAGGCCATCACCGACCTCCAGGAAGCCGCCACCGAGGCCGGCCAGAAGATCGACGAGCAGAAGGCGCACTTCATCGAGAGCCTGGACGAGTTGGTGAACGACGCCCAGGAGATGGCGTCCACCTGCGTCCAGGAGATCCAGACCGCCCTGGAACACGCCTCCGAGAGCCTGGTCGGCTGCGGCAACCGCGTGATCGACGCCCACAACGTGGCGGTGGAGGCGCTGCGCAGCAAGTTCGTCGAGGAGGCCCCACAGCGGGCCGAGACAGCGTTCGACGCCGTCAAGGCCGGCATCGAGGCCCTGGAGCGCGAGTGCACCGAGGACGAGGGCACGCTCAGCGAGAAGTCCCGCCAGATCCTGGAGAAGGTCCAGGAGGTCCTGCGCCTCGCCGAGGGCATGCAGCCCATCCTTGAGCAGGCCTCCCGCCTGGACTAGCAGCGTACTTCCGTAGCTGATCGCTGAGTGCTGACAGCTGATAGCTACCGTTCGTTAGGAGACGAATCATGAGCACCGCCAGTCTCGATGAGGGCGTTGGCAACCTGCAGCAGTTCTGTGGCCAGTTGGCCGAGACCAACGGCCAGCTCGAGAACGCCACCGAGAACCTGGAGACCTTCGCCCAGCACCTCGAAGAGCTGGAGCACGCTGCCGAGGAGCAGATCGGCGGGCTCGGCGAGCAGCTTCGCGACATCATCGAGGAGGCGACCGACGCCGCCGAAGAGGTCGCCGGCTCGGTCGACGATCTCTCCGAGGCCGCCCACGAGATCGCCGACAGCAAGCTCCCCGCCTCGGGTCAGGACCTGGACGACACCGAGGATCAGGTGAGCGAGCGTCTCAAGGACGGCCGTGAGGATCTGGATCAGAGATTCGAGGAGCTGTCCCGAGACGGCTACGACGCCACCCAGACCATCCTGGAGGAGGTGAGCGGCGAGCTGGACACCGCCCAGGGCGAGCTGGACCAGGCCGCCAGCGCCTTCGAGGAGCACACCGCCGGCAAGGAGCAGGAGCTGGAGGCGGGCGAGGGCGAGGTCATGCAGGCGTTTGGCGAGGCGGAGGGGGAGGTCGAGCAAGAGCGGGGCCAGCTCGAAGCCGCCGCCACCGAGGTCATCGGGGCCTGGTCTCAGGAGATCCCCGGCCACGTCGACGAGGAGTGCGAGAGCACCGCCGAGCCCCTGGAGACGCTCTACCAGGACTTCGAGCACGAGGTCGAGACCCAGGCCGAGGGCCTGATGCAGGCCGTCGAGACCCTGGCCGAGACCACCGCCGAGCTGCTCGGCTCTCAGTTCACCAGCGATCTCGATACTGCCTTCGAGAGCCAGGTCAGTACCCCCTTCGAGCAGTGGGACGGCGAGCTGGACACCGCCAAGGGCGTGCTCGACACCGGCGACACCCTGGTCCAGACCCTGCCCCCGGTGATCGACGACTCCGAGATCTCGAAGCGCGTCATCGTCGAGATCGACCGAGTGATGGACGAGCTGCGTTAGGAGGCCCTCATGTCATCCCTTCAAGAGACCTTGCCCGCGCTGTCGACCGCCATTCCCGAGATCCCGGCCAAGCTCCAGGAGCTGCTCCAGGAGGGCCAGGCCATGGACAAGGTGGCGGTCGAGCTGCTGAACGACATCGGCAAGAAGCGAGGCGAGGCGGCCGAGCTTCTGGGCGAGCTGCAACAAGCGCTCGGCGAAATCACCGCCGAGGCTCAGGAGGGCAAGGGCCAGATCGAAGCCGGGATGGCAGCCATCGACGACAGCGTCGAACAGGTCACGAGCGGCCTGGAGGAGCAGGGCGATGCCGTCAAGGGCGTGGTGGAGACCGCGAACCAGGCCATGGACGGCCTGCAGAAGGAGCTCGGCGACGCCAGCCAGGACGCCAAGGACGGCGAGACCGAGGTCAAGAGCGGGCTCGACAAGGTCGAGGAGGCGCTCAGCGAGGGCCAGGGAGACCTCGACTCCGGGGTCCAGGCGGTGCTCTCGGAGTTCAAGGAGCTGGAGACTGCGATAGACGAGGCCAAGAACGAGATCGGACAGGGGGCCGAGGAGCTGGCCACCGCCATGCGTCACACCGTCGAGGAGGGGCGGACCCGGATCGAGGCCACGCTGACCAGGCTCAGGGAGCTGGCGGGGGAGGTGAGCCAGGCGGTGTCCGAGCAGCAAGGGCGGCTTCCGGAGGAGAGGAATGAGATCGAGGAGGCGGTACGCAAGGCCCTGGAGGACGAGGTGCAGCAGCAGGTGACCGAGGCCATGACCGAGGTGATGGGGGCTCTCGATGGACTATCGCAGGCGGTGAACCAGGCCGAGGGAGAGACCGAGCGACAACGGGAGGCGCTGGAGCAGCGGTTCAACGAGCTGCACCAGGCGGCCGATCCGCTTCCGGCAGTGATCGAGCAGGTCAAGGAGACCGCCCGAACGGTAGGCGTCGACTGGGCGTAGGAGCTAGCATGGTTCAGGGCACGCTCGTTTGATCATGGCTTCGGTTGCGTTGGACGCCGCATGGGCTTCTCTCGCGGGTTCCTGTTCCGTCGCAAGCGGTGGGTCCGAAGCCTCGCCTCCCCCCGCAAGCGCGGCGAGGGCCAGGGTGAGTGGCATCCGTTATCCGTTGCTGAACGCTGAATGCTGACCGCTGATAGCTACCACGCAGTTCCGTTCCGAGGAGGACCCCGTGAGTGGCATCCGTTATCCGTCGCTGATCGCTGAATGCTGATCGCCGACAGCTACCGCGCCGTTCCGTAGGAGGAGAAGGAGCCACATGGCCGATCTAGAAACCGCAGCGGACCAAGCGTTCGTCAAGCTCAAGGAACTGGAAGCCCACCTGGAGAAGGTGCAATCGGGCTTCGACACCGCGGAGGGCCAGCTCCAGCGGGTGTCGGAGCAGATGGAGTCCGATTGGCACGCGCTCGAAGAGGCCGTGCAGTCCCTCCTGGAGAAAGCCCGCTCCGTCAAGGCGTCGTTAGACGAGGCGGGCCGGGAGGCCACCGAATCCCTGGCCGAGCTGCAAGAGGGGATCGGCAAGGCCTACGGCGACGCCGGGGAAGAGCTGGCCGGCTCGCAAGAGGCGGTGACCGGCTTCGAGCAGGAGCTGCGGGCAGCAGCCCCCGAGGTCACCGCCAAGGGTGACGCGCTCGCAGGCCAGGCCAGGAACCTCTCCGACCAGGCCACCCGGGTGGCCGAGGACCTGGCGAAGACCTTGACCGAGGTGGGCGAGTTTCTGGAGCAGGACGTGGTGGACGCCCTGCGGGACATGCGCGATGCCGTGAAGGGCGCCGCCCACAAGGTCCGCGAGGAGGTCTTCGCCGAGGCCCGAGACACGCTGGAGCAGGCGCTGGTGGATGTCAATGAGAACATGGAAGACGTTGAGACGACCTTGGAGGACTCCCTGCGGGATGCTCAGCAGCACGTTGGTGTCGAAGTCGACGACGTCATGGAGCAGTGCGGCGAGGCCCACGAACGGCCGCTGGGCGAGCTCGATAGGCTGAAGGGTGTCCTCCTTGACGTCATGAACCGATTGGAGCGCGCCATCGAGGAAAAGCAGACGGACACCGGCGAGGCCTCCGGGGCCGTGAGCGAGTCTGCCACGGCCACGGACCAGCAGGTGGCTGAGATGTCTCAAGCCCTGGTGGGTGTCCAGGAGCTGCTAGCCCGATTCACGTTTGGCGGGCGCTAGATCACGGCGAACACAGCAGGAGGCGAATGGTGGCTACACCGGCGGGCGAGAAGGTGCCGCGCATCGAAGGGCGGAAGAGGGCCGGTCCCACGCCACCACCCACTCCCACCCCCTCTGCGAACACACGCACACCTCTGGACCCGATCCACTTCAGCACGCCACTCGGGGACAACGCCGTCCGGAATTCCGACGGATCCTACCGGGTAACAACGATCCGAGGGGTTGCCGTGGACGTCCTCCCCGATGATCGCGACCCAGCAAGGGCGGAGAAGACGGCGGGAACAGAGATCGCGCCCCACTACGTGGGTGTCCAATGGTTCGAGGTCGGCGGGCGCGCCAC
>DATECU010000143.1:0-3838 GCA_035286745.1 Vicinamibacteria bacterium
GCCTTGGCGCGGTAGAGGGCCTGGTCGGCCGTCTCCACCAGGGCCGGCGATTCCCCTTTCGCGCGCGGCACCAGACTGGCCACACCCACACTCACCGTCACCATCGGGGCCGCCCTGGATCGATGGTGAGCGATGCCCAGCGCCAGGATGCCGGCTCGCGCCTCCTCGGCCACCCGCAGCGCCCCCTCGCGCGGGGTCTCCGGCAGCAGAAGGGCAAACTCCTCCCCGCCATAGCGGGCCGCCAGGTCGGGGGCGCGGCGGGCCAGGGCGGCCAGCGCGCCGGCCACCCGCTTGAGGCACAGGTCGCCGGCGGGGTGGCCATACAGGTCGTTGTAGGCCTTGAAGTCGTCGACGTCGAGCATCAGCAGCGACAGCGGCTGGCGGCTGCGCAGCGCCCGATCCCACTCCAGATCCAGCCGGTCCTTGAAGCCTCGGCGGTTGGCGAGACCGGTCAGCCCATCGCTGCCAGCCAGCTTCTCCAGCTCCTCGTTGGCTTCCCCCAGGAACCTGTTGGCCTCTTCCAGCAGGACGGTGCGTTCCCGAACCGTCGCCACGCTGGCCTCCAGGCTCCGGTTGAGCGTTCGCACCGCCTCCTCGGCCTGCCGGCGCTCGCGATCCGCCTGGTCGAGGGCCGAGGTGGCCAGGGCCACCACGTAGGTCATCAGGATGACCGTCGCCACCGCCGTCAGCGCCACGCCCAACTCGACGCCAAACAGACCCGCCTGTTGCCCCGCCAGACGCAGCCAGCTCAGGGCCAGGGGAATGGCGATGGCGGCCGGGAGCAACTGCCGGGCCAGTACGCCGCCCGAGCTGGCGCTGCCCAGCACCGCCAGAAACCCGCGACGGGGGCGAGCCCAGGCTGCGCCCAACGCAATAAGGCCGAAAGCCAGGGCGCTGCTCAAGGTCATCGGTTGCGGCTCGCCGGCCCTGGCAAAGGGCACCACGGTGTAGGCGCGGCCCAGGAGGGTGAGCAGGGAAAGCGACGCCACCAGGAGCAGAAGCGGGTGCTGGGGCCAGGGTCGCTCGGGTGGGCCCAGGTCGATCACGGCCAGCGCCAGGCCCAGGAAGAAGAGGCAGGCGGCGGCGTTGAGCGACATGGTACCGAGCGCGCCCGGGTTGCCCAGGGCCAGTCGCCACCCCAGAAGGGGCATCGCCAGGGCAAGCGCCCCCAGCGTCGCCGTGGCCCCTCCAGCGACCACCCCAAGTCCTCGCCGGGAAGCAGGCCCCGCCTCATCTCGCAGCAGGACCAGCGCCAGGCTGGCGGCCAGCAGGCCGGTCGCGGTCGGCGGATCCCTGACCCGCGCCCAACCCCAGAGAGCGAGCGCCACCGCCGCCACGGCAGCGGCCGTGGCCGGCCTCACCGTCGGGGACCGACCATGCATGCGCTAGACACCAGTGTAACAGGTCGACGACCAGGGCGGGCTCGGGCGTCCCCGCCCACACTGCGTCGCCCGCCCAAGCTATGGCCCACGCCTGGCTCCCTCGACCGCTGGCCACTGGAGCGCCTATGACACAGTCCCCCCCTTGCGCCGCGGCCACGAAAGGCGCATATTCGCGGTTGACATCCGGAGTGACCCGCGAGAGCGGGCCCGGCAACCTGGGGGGACATCCCAAGGTGCCGTCCTTCCCGGCCGATCCCAAGAAGGCTGGAAGGGAGATGTGGCCTCAGGCGCCCAAGAGGGGCGCGATCGAGGCAACGAAGTGTCCGGCGTGTGCCAAGAGAGGCCCACGCTCTCCGGGTGTCTTCTTCGGAAGGAGAAGGCACCGTGGCTCAAGTCAAGCAGACGCACCATTCCTCGGTCGATCCCGACCATCATCTCTGGCGCAACGGCCGCCTGTGGTGGGTGGCTTTCACCGTCCACCTCCCAGGCTGGCAGAAGGATCGGGTCCGGCTCTCCCTGGGCACCGACGACGTCGAGGAGGCGCGCCGGCGGCGCGACCAGATCCTCCACGAGTACCCGGCGGCCCGCGGCTGCGAGCTGTCGGTGCGCCTGGAGACCCGGCGCCGGGTGGCCCGCGCTCAGCGCTGTGCTGCCTGACGACGTGGAGCCAGGGCTCCCAGCACACGCCGAGAACCCAGACCGCAACCCGAGCGGATCGACTCACGACTAACGGAGGATCGCCCATGAGCCAGACCGCGATTGCGACCGCCACCCCCGAGGGCTGTCGCAGCCCTGGAGTCGCCGTTCTCACCTCGGAGTCGGTGGCCGAGGGCCATCCCGACAAGGTGGCCGACGCCATCGCCGACGCCATCCTCGACGCCTACCTGGCTCTGGACAAGCGGAGCCGGGTGGCCTGCGAGGTCCTCTGCAAGTCGGGAGTGGTGGTGCTGGCCGGCGAGATCGGCTCGGTGGCGGGTCTCGACCACTTGGGGATCGTCCGAGACGCGGTGCGGCAGATCGGCTACCACGATCCCGGCGAGACCTTCAGCGCGGACGGACTGCAGGTGATCCAGCACATCACCGGCCAGTCCTGGGAGATCGGCAGGAGCGTCGATCCGTCGACCAACCCGGTGGGCGAGCAGGGTGCGGGCGATCAGGGGATCGTGTTCGGCTACGCCAGCGACGAGACGCCGGAACTGATGCCCCTCCCCATCCTGCTGGCTCACCGGCTGGCCCAGGGGTTGGCCCGGGACCGCAAGAGCGGCGAGGTGGCCTGGCTCCGCCCCGACGGCAAGACCCAGGTCTCGGTGGCCTACCAAGACGGCCGGCCCGCCCGGGTGACCGAGGTGGTGGTCTCCGCCCAGCACACGCCTGACGTCGACGCCGAGACCATTCGGCGTTATGTGAAGAACTCGCTGGCTCCGCGAGCCCTGGCCGGCTGGTTCGATCGCGACATCCGCTTCACGGTGAACCCCAGCGGCAGCTTCGTCAAGGGCGGCCCCCTGGCCGATGCCGGCCTCACCGGCCGCAAGATCGTCGTCGACACCTACGGCGGAGCCGCCCGCCACGGCGGCGGCGCATTGAGCGGCAAGGACCCCTCCAAGGTGGACCGCAGCGGCGCCTACTTCTGCCGTTATGTGGCACGCCAGGTGGTGAAGGCGGGGCTGGCCGCACGGGTGGAGTTGCAGGTCGCCTACGCCATCGGGGTGGCGCAACCGGTGGCTCTCCGTGTCGACACCTTCGGCACCGGCGACGAGCGTGCCGCCGCCGACTTGGTCGCCGGCTTCGACTTCCGGCCCGGGGCCATCATCGAGCGGCTGGACCTGCTGCGGCCCATCTATCGCCAGACCACCAACTACGGCCACTTCGGGCGGCCTGGCCTCCCCTGGGAGGCGTAGGCGCGGGACGGCTTCGGCCGCGCTGCCGGATGGCGAACGCAAGCGCCGCTCTTGGTGCGAGTTCGTCTCGCCAAGCTCGCATCGAGGCGACGCGCTTCAGGCTAGAATCGGCGCGTGACCGCACGTTCGACGCGATGGGTCGGCGCAATCGTGGCCACGGTCTGCGTGGGCCTGCCCACCGGCGCCCCCCTGCTTGCCGGCCACCCGCCGAACCGCCCGCTTCCGGCGACCAGTCCCCGCCCCCCTCTCAAGGTGCTCCACCGGCACACCACCCGCGATGGCAGGATCGTCGCCAATTGGATCGGCGAGGACCCGAGCGAGCCCGACATGGACATCCCCCTCCACTTCGGCGTGGCGGAGTTGTGGTTCGAGTTCCGAGGGACGCCTTCGACGCCCGGCAACAAGGTGCTCTTCAGGCCCGCGGGGACTCTGTTCTTCAGCGACTGGACCTTCGACATCTTCAGCCCGGACGGTGCGGTCGTCGTGCTGCTCCAGGATCACTACGGTCCCTTTCACGTCGTCCGGGCGCGCATTCTGGAGAAGTACCTCACCGGTCGA
>DATECU010000144.1:0-3833 GCA_035286745.1 Vicinamibacteria bacterium
CCCGCCGCGAGGCGATGGACATCGAAGGGCTGGGCGACGTGCTGGTTGAGCAACTGGTGGCCGGCGGTCTGGTCCGGGACTTCGCCGATCTCTACGCCCTGCGCTTCGAGGACTTGGCTCCGCTCTTCGCCCCCAAGGCGAAGAAGGGAGAATCGCTGGGGGCCAGGAACCTGCTGGCGGCGATCGACGCCAGCCGCTCCTGCGAGCTACGCCGGCTGCTCTTTGGCCTGGGCATCCGCTTCGTGGGCGAGCGGGCGGCGATGCTGCTGGCCCGCCACTTCCGAAGCCTGAAGGCCCTGGCCACCGCCAGCCTGGAGCAGATCGACGACATCTACGAGATCGGGCCCGCCGTCGCCCAGTCGGTTCACGACTGGTGTCGGCAGCCCGCCAACCGCGAGCTGCTGGCGCGCCTGGAGGCGGCCGGCCTCAGAACCGAGGAGGAGGCGGGCCCCGCCGCGTCCCAGGCTTTTCTCGGCATGCAGTTCGTGCTCACCGGCAGCCTGGAGACCATGACCCGGGATCAGGCCAAGGCCGCCATCGAGGCCCGTGGCGGGCGGGTGACGTCCTCGGTGTCGAAGAAGACGTGGGCGGTGGTGGTGGGGAAGGAGGCCGGCTCCAAGCTCGACAAGGCGAGCGAGCTGGGCCTGCGCATCCTCGATGAGAGTGCCTTCAAGGCTCTCTTGGGCTAGCCCGGATATACTGGACTCGTCGTGTCTCGCTCCACCCTGACACCGTCCCTGATCCTGGCGGCAGCGCTGGTCAGCCTGCTCGGCCTGCTGGCAGGCCGCGGTGGCGTGCGTCCGCCGCTGCCCCAGGCCCCGGCCGCCGGGGGCGGGCCCTCCTTCGCCGACGTCGTCGAACGACTGAACCCGGCGGTGGTGGCCATCTCGGTGGTGGAGAATGGGCCTCCCGATCCGGAGGAGGAGGCGGAAGCCGAGCCCGGCCCGCGCCGCGGCGAGGGCACCGGCTTCCTGGTGGACCCGAGCGGTCTGGTGCTCACCAACCACCACGTGGTGGCAGCCTCCGAACGCATCCGGGTGCGCTTCAGCGACAAACGCGAGCTGCCGGCCCGGCTGGTGGGGTCGGACCCCTCGACGGACCTGGCCCTGATCAAGGTGGCGGGTCAGGGGTTCCCGGTCATGACGTTAGGTGACTCGGACCGGCTGCGGGTGGGGGACTGGGTGTGCGCCATCGGCAACCCCTTCACCTACGAGCACTCGGTGACGGTGGGCGTGGTTTCCTCCAAGGGTCGCAAGATCTACGACCTCTCCTTCGATGCCTACATCCAGACCGACGCCGCCATCAACCCGGGCAACTCCGGGGGGCCGCTCATCAACGTGGCCGGCGAGGTGGTGGGTATCAGCGCCGCCATGAGCACCGAGGGTCAGGGGATCGGTTTCGCGGTGCCCATCAATCTGGCCCGCGAGATCCTGGATCAGCTGCGGACCCGCGGCCACGTTAGCCGCGGCTACCTGGGGGTGCAGTTGCAGGAGTTGGACCCCGACCTGAGGCGCCTGGTGGGATACCAGGGGCAGGGAGGCGCCATGGTGGTCGACCTGCTGCCAGGAAGCGCCGGCCAGGCTGCGGGCCTCAGGCCCTACGACATCATCGCCGCCGTCTCCGGCCGGCCGGTCGTCGACGGCGACCAACTGATTCGTCTCATCGCTGCTCATCCGCCGGGGGCCACCGTTCAGCTCGGGGTCTTTCGGGAGGGAGCCAGCCTCGCCGTGCAGGCCGTTCTGGCCGAGCGGCGGATCGAGGAGGGTCCGGCCATTCCGGTGGTGGTTCAGGGGGCCAAGCTCGAGGGCGATGCCCTCGGCCTCAAGGTGGTGGCTCTCAGCAGGAGGACCCAGGCCGCTCTCAAGATCCCCAAGCAACGCCTCGGGGTGGTGGTCGAGAAGGTGACCGGCCTCTCGCGCGGGCTGGACGAGATCCAGAACGGAGACCTGGTTCTGGAAGTCAATCGTCAGCCGACCCCGGATCTCACCCGGTATCGGGCCACCCTCAAGGAGCTGACCTCCGGAGAGGTCGCCGTCTTGCTGGTGTTTCGCCCCCAGCCGCCGGGGATGTTCCTGGCCAAGGTCGAGGTCGAAGACGCCAGGGCCAAGGAAGGAAGTGGGCACTAGGTGCGAGCCAAGGTTCTCATCATCGACGACGAAGAAGGCATCCGCTCCTCGCTCAAGATGCTCTTCGAGTACGAGGGCTACGAGGTGGTGCTGGCCGCCAACGGCGAGGCGGGGCTCAAGATCGCCGACCGCGAGGATCCCGATCTCATCCTGCTCGACATCAAGATGCCGCAGATGGACGGGATGGAGGTGCTGAAGCGCTTGAAGGCCCAGGAGCCCTCGCCCCCGGTGGTGATCCTCTCCGGCCACGGGACGGTGCAGACGGCGGTGGAGGCCACCAAGCTGGGCGCTTTCGACTTCATCGAGAAGCCGCCGGAGACCGAGCGCATCCTGCTGGTGGCGCGAAACGCGCTCTCCCAGAAGCGTTTGGCCGACGAGAATCGGCGCCTGAAGCTGAGCTTCGACGACCGCTACCGCATGGTGGCGGAGAGCGACAGCCTGGAGAAGGTGGCCGAGTCCATCCGTCGCGCGGCTCCGACCAACGCCACCGTCCTGATCGTCGGGGAAAGTGGGGTGGGCAAGGAGCTGGTGGCCCGGGCCATCCACCGCAACAGCCTGCGCCGGGACGAGACCTTCGTGCAGGTCAATTGCGCGGCCATTCCCGAGGAGCTGATCGAGAGCGAGCTATTCGGCCACGAGAAGGGCTCCTTCACCGGCGCCACCGAGAAGCAGATCGGCAAGTTCGAGCTGGCCCACAAGGGCACCATCTTCCTGGACGAGGTGGGCGACATGAGCCTCAGGACCCAGGCCAAGGTGCTGCGGGTCTTGCAGGAAGGTGAGGTGGAGCGGATCGGCTCGCAGAAGACGATCCAAGTCGACGTCCGGGTGATCGCGGCCACCAACAAGAACCTGGAAGAGGCCATCGAGAGCGGCCAGTTTCGCGAGGATCTCTTCTTCCGGCTGTCGGTGATCCCCATCCAGGTGCCCCCGCTCCGGGAGCGGCCGGAGGACGTGCCCGTCCTGGTGCAGCACTTCGTGCGTCAGTTCTCGGCCGAGAACAACTTCAGGCCTCGGACCTTCTCGTCCTCGACGTTCGAGGTGATGAAGCGCCACGCCTGGCGCGGCAACGTTCGCGAGCTCAAGAACACCGTGGAGCGGCTGCTCATCATGGTGTCCGACGACGTGATCAAGCCCGAGCACCTGGAGGGCGTGCTGCGCGGTCCCGGGGGCGGCTCGGCGCAGCAGAGTCAGCCGCCAGGATCGCTCCGGGACTTCAAGGAGACCGCCGAGCGGGCCTTCCTGGTCCAGAAGCTGCGCGAGAGCAAGTGGAACATCTCGGCCACCGCGGCCGCCATCGGCACCCCGCGCTCGAATCTGTACAAGAAGCTGGAGCAGTACGGCATCAGCCAGCAGACGGACGGTTGACGGAAGCGATCAGCTGTCAGCGATCAGCGGTCAGCTACGGCAGAGCACGAGGCTGGAGAGGCGGCCGCCGGAGGGCCGCTTGGTTCCGTTGCTGAGCGCTCATAGCTGAGTGCTGATCGCTGCCGTTCGCTGCCGTCCCTGTGCTACTCTTGCCACGGTTGCAGAGTGGGTTGGGCGGTCGCCGCGGCCCTCGGGCCGGGGAGGAAAGTCCGGACTCCAAAGGGCAGTGTGCTGGCTAACGGCCAGCGAGGGTGACCTCAGGGAAAGTGCCACAGAAAATACACCGCCGAACCGCCGGGCAACCGGCGGTGGCAAGGGTGAAAAGGTGCGGTAAGAGCGCAC
>DATECU010000145.1:0-3074 GCA_035286745.1 Vicinamibacteria bacterium
CCGAGGGCACCCTGGTGACGGTGGACGCGGACGCGGCGGTCGTCTACGCCGGCCGGCAGCCGGCGGCGCTGGACCGGGCCGGGCCGGCGCCGGCGCCCGGCAGCCCGGCCCTGGATCGCCTGGCCAGCGTGGCGGATTCGATCCTGCCCCTCACCCTGCGCGACCGGCTGGCCAGCGGCTTCTCGCCGCGCAAGTGCCAGACGCTCCACGACCTCATCCGCTTCTGTCACCAGGCCACGGTGGAGGCCATGTTCGACCTGGGCGACCGGGCCCTGAGGCGAGGCACGCCGGTGCACCGGCTGCTCTCCTCTGTGCCTATCGACTGCCGCGTCTTCGACCTGGGAGGAGGTCTGCGCGCGGGGGTGGGACCGGGCGACGTCAGCCTCGAAGACGTGACCAGCCTGCCCTTCAGTGCACTCTGGCGCGGTCTCACCGATCCGCGCCTGCGCTGGCGCGTGACCCGCCCCGTCTCGCTCAGCGGCTTCATGTCGGCGCTGGTATCGTACAACTTCGATCAGGACCTCCGGATCAGGCCCATGGGTGAGCCCTCCTACGTCTTCATCGCGGCCGACTACCTGAACCTCAACACCCGCCTGGGCTACCACTTCTCGACCATCGACGCCCGGGTGTCGGAGCAGCCGGAGTCCAACTACGCCTCCTTCCGCTTCGTCGGCGGCTCCACCGGCGTGGACCGGCGTTCGCGGCGGGCGCTCCTCATCGAGCGCCTGCTGGCCGCCCGCGGCTTCGAGACCGACTGCAAGGCCGACCTGGTGAACGCTCGCCTCCGCCACCGCCCGCGAGCCGAGATGGAGGAGGCCTTGGTCCTGGTGGGCCTAGTGACCGGGTTCGTCAACCACCTGGATATGGCGCTCACGTCGGACGCTCTGATCGACGTCTACGAAGAGGCGTTTCGAGCCGGCCGCTACGGCTTCAAGGGGGGCCCCGATGACTAACGGAGCTGTCGCGACCTCGGGCGCGCGGGACCGCAATCCCTATCGCCGCCTGCGCCGCGAGATGTTCCTGGTGCTCCTGTCCTTCGGCCTGCTGCCGCTGGTCGCCATGGGAATCGCCGGCTATCTGGCGCACCGGGCAGCGCTTCAGACCCGCGCTCGCGGCGTGTTGGAGGCCATGGTCAAGAACCGCAAGACGACCGTCGAGCTGTTCCTGAACGACACCCTGCGCCAGCTCGAGCTGATCGCCGGAGCCCTGCCGGTCGCCGAGCTGTCGCGGCCACAGGTCCTGGATGCGGTCTTGGAGCGCGCCCATCGCGAGCGAGGAGCTATCGTAGACCTGGGCCTGATCGGCGACGACGGCCGGCATCGAGCCTACGCCGGACCCTACAAGCTCGAGGGCCTCGACTACTCGGGGGAGGGTTGGTTTCAGCAGGTGATGGTGCGCGGGTCCTACGAGAGCGACATCTTCCTGGGCTTCCGTCACTTCCCCCACATGGTGATGGCGGTGAAAAAGCGGGAAGCGGGCCGCGCCTGGATCCTGCGCGCCACCATCGACACCGATCTCCTGTCGGCACTGGTGCGGGAAGGGGGTCTGGAGTCGGGCGCCGATGTCTTCATCTTGAATCGGGCCGGCGAGTATCAAACGCGTTACTCGGACGAGCACCGGCTGATGGAGCGGGCCGACTGTCCGGTGCTCCCTCGCCACTCCGGGGTGCGGGTGGTCGAGCACCGGCGCGCCGGCCAGCGCGAGCTTCTGGCCAGCGCCTGGCTTCCGGGCGAGAGTTGGGTGCTGGTGGCTCGCCACCCTCTGCCCGGGCCCTCGGTGCTGGGCGGTGCTCATCCGGCGGTCACCGGTGTGCTGCTGGCGGGCCTCTTGCTGGTGCCGGTCCTCTCCCATCTGATCGCGCGCTACCGGCTGCGTCAGTTCCGGGGGCTCGAGGCGGAACGGGCCGCACTCTTCGAGTCGGTGGCCCAGTCCCAGAAGATGGCGGCTATCGGTCGGCTGGCGGCGGGGGTGGCCCACGAGATCAACAACCCCCTGGCCATCATCCAGGCCCAGGTGGGCGTGCTCTCGGACATCCTGGCCGATCGGCCCGATCTGCCGCTGGCGGCGGAGTTCAGGGACCGGGTGGCCAAGATCGAGGCACAGGTCGAGCGCGGCCGTAAGGTGACGCATCAACTGCTCGGTTTCTCGCGCCGGGTGGGGCCGGAGCGCGAGCCGGTCGACGTGGCGGCCGCCCTGGAGGAGACGGTGGGTTTCCTGGAGAAGCAACTGGAGAGCCCCAGCCCTCGTATCGCGCGCGACTATCGAAGCGAGGTGCCGATCATCCGGTCCAGCCTGTCTCGCATGCAGCAGGTGTTCCTGAACCTCCTCAACAACGCCCTGGATGCGGTGGGCCAGAGAGGCGAGGTCCGGCTCTCGGTCGAGGCCGTGGACGGAGGGGTGCGGGTCACGGTCGCGGACGACGGGCCGGGCATTCCGGAGAACGAGATCCCCCACATCTTCGAACCGTTCTACTCGACCAAGGCCGGCTCGTTGGGACACGCCGGCATGGGGCTGGCCATCTGCCAGGAGATCATGAAGCAACTGGGAGGATCCATCGGGGTGGAGAGCGTCGTCGACCGGGGGACCACCTTCACCCTGTGGTTCCCGGCGGAGGCGGAGAGCCTGTGAGGGCCCAAGACCCACCGCCGGCCACCAGGCTGGCGGTGGGCGGTTTTGAGGGAGGCGCTATGGCGGAGCTGAAGCTCTTGCTGGTCGACGACGAGCCGGAGTTCCTGGAGCCCATGAAGGCCAGGCTGGAGCGGCGGGGCGTCGCCTGCAGCACGGCATCGAGCGGTGAGGAGGCGCTCCGCGTGCTGGCCACCACCCCGGTGGAGTGCGCTGTGGTGGACGTCAAGATGCCGGGCATGGACGGCCTGGAGCTGCTGCGACAGGTGAGACGCCATCACCCGGGGGTGGCCGTCGTCTTGCTGACCGGTCATGCCTCGGTCGAGTTAGGTGTGCAGGGCATGGAGCTGGGTGCCTTCGAGTACCTGCTGAAGCCGGTGGAGCTGGACGAGCTCCTGGACACCGCCCGCCGCGCGGTGGCTGCGGCTCGCTGAAGGACAGAGTGGCGG
>DATECU010000146.1:0-4766 GCA_035286745.1 Vicinamibacteria bacterium
CCCCCGCCGGCACCCGCGCCGGGTATCCGTTGGGCGCGGCCAGGGCCGCTACCAACGTCTCCTCGACCACCGGGGTCCCCGCCGGCTGGCCGGCGGCGGCGGCCACCAGCTCCACCCGATGCACGGACTCCTCGCCTAACGCGACGCCCAGCACGTCGAGGGCGGCCAGCACCAAGAGGTGGGTGGTCCGCGAGGGCAGCACCGGCTCGTGCTCGGCCGGCACCTTGAGGGAGCGGGAGCGCGCCCCGTCGGCCTCGACCAGGACCAGGTCCGCCTGCTCGAGCAGCAGGTCCACTCGCTCGGGCGGGAGTCCCCGGATCTTGTCCTCCCGCAGCCGCTCGCCGAGCAGGGTGGCCCGGCCCTCGCGCTCCAGGGCCCGAGTGAGAGCCGACTCCGCTCCGGCCTCGGCGGAGAGGATCAGGGGCCCCGTCACCGAGGGGGGCAAGCCGCCCATGTGGGTGGTGGCGGTGACGATGACCCGGAGACCGAGTCCGCAGGCCTCCGCCGCCATTCGGTAGACGAGAGTGGTCTTGCCACCCGCCCCCACCACCGACACCAGGCTGCCCCGGCCCGCGCCCAGGGGCGCCAGCAGGCCGGCGGCCGAGGCCGGCGTCAAGAGACCTTGCTCGCCCGGGCCACGCCCTCGAAGGCCGCCGCCAGACGCAGCGGGTCGATGGGCTTGGGCACGAAGTCGGCGAACCGGCTGGCGTGGACCCCCAGGTCTCCCCGTTCCGCCAGGGCGATCAGGGCCACCCCTTCGGTGGCCACGCTCTCCCGGAGCCGCGCCGCCACATCTCCGGCCGCCACCTTGGGCAGCACCTTGTCCAGCACCACCGCCGCCGGCACCAAACGCATCGCCGCCTCGATGGCCTCCACCCCGTCGCTCACCTCGTGGGTGGTGAATCCCATCTCGTCGGCCACCCGCCGCACCGCCCGCCGCGTCCGCTCGTCGCCCGCCGCCACCAGGACCAGAGGGGCCCGGGTCTGGGCGCTCATGCCGTAGAGCGGCAGGCTGAAGGAGAACGCCGACCCCTGGTCCGGCGTGCTCTCCACCCACAGGCGGCCGCCGTGGGCCCTTACGATCCGCTCGCAAATGTAGAGGCCGAGGCCGGAGCCCTCGATGCCGGCGGTGCGCTTGTTGCGCACCCGGGAGAAGGGACGGAACAGCCGGCCCAGGTCCTGGGTGGCGATGCCCAGCCCCTTGTCGGCCACGGTCACGATCGCCGTCTCGTCCTGGCGCTGGGCGGTGATGCGCACCGGGCCACCGTCGGGCGCGTACTTGATGGCGTTGGTGACCAGGTTCTCCACCACCTCCCCCAGCCGATCGCGATCGGCCCAGCAGGGCATGGGATCGTCGGGCAGATCCAGGAGCAGGGGGTGGGCGGGATCCTCGGGGAAGCGGGACATCGCCTTACGAATCGGCGAAGCCAGGTCCACCAGCCCGAACTCGAAGGGGAAGTGCCCGGTCTCCAGACGAGTGGTCTTGAGCGTCTTGTCCACCAGGTTGGCCATGTGGGTGGCGGCGTTGATGATGGCCCGGGCTTGCTCCACCCGCTCTTCGGGCGGCGCCTCCGGGCGCCACTCCAGGAGCTCGGCGTGGCCCAGGACGCCGGCCAGCGGAGCCCGGAAGTCGTGGGCCACGATGTTGACCAGCTCGCTCTTCATGCGATCCAGATCGACCAGCTTGGCGTTGGTGGTCTCCAGCGCCTCAAACAGCTCGGCGTTCCTGAGGATGATGCCGACCCCGTCGGCCAGCGTCTCCAGGGTGATGACGTGGGCCCGATCGAAGCCCCGGTGGGTGTCGCTCTCCACGTTGAGCACCGCCACCACCTCACCCCCCGCCAGGATGGGAATGGCCAGCTCGCTCCGGGTCTGGGCGACGGCCGGGATGTAGTCGGAATCCTCGGCCACGTCCGGCACCAGCACAGTCTGGCGCTCGCGAAAGGCGCGCCCCACGATGCCGGCGTAGATCTCCTGAACCTTGAAGGTATCCGGCTCCGACTCCGCCCCCACCGCGGCCACCACCCGCCGGCTGCGCCCCTCGCCATCGGGGGCCTCGATGGTCACCAGGGGATAGCGAAAGGCCTCGTGAATACGCCGGCACGCGGTCTCCAGGATCCGCTCCCGGGACAGGTTGCCGGCGATCTCGCGAAGCAGGGTGTTGACCAGGGCCAACTGCTCGCTCCGCTCCCGTTCGGCGGCAAAGGCCATGGAGTTGGCGACCGCGATCGAGAGCTGGTTGGCGAAGCGGGTCAGGTACTCGAGATCGTCGGGCGTGAAGCGGGGGGCCCCCGGAGCTCGGGTCGCGTTCAGGATTCCGAACAGCACCGGGTCGGGCCGGTCGCGATCGTAGTAGGTGAGGGGGACACAGAGCAGGCGGGAGACCGGATTGCCCCGGGTCACGAAGTCCGCGGACAGCTCGGGCTCGTTGATCAGGGCCGGCACTCGGTCCTGGGCCACCCGGCCGGCGACCCCTTCGCCCAGCCGGAAGACCGGCGAGGCATAGGTCTCGGCGGTGGGATCGCGGGCCCAAGCCGCGAACATGCGCAGCCGGTCCTCATCCTCGTCGTAGCGCAAGACCGAGGTGTGATCGGCCTTGATCAGGCGGCCCGCCTCCTGGGTCGCCCGCACGAACAGCAAACGCAGGTCCTGCAGCGCCGCCGTCTCCAGGCCCACGTCGTAAAGCGTCGCCATCTGGGCGGCCAGGCGCTCGGTCTCGGCAATGCCCTCGGACTTCTGCAGGGCGACCGCCAGTTGCCCGGCCAGCGTCCACAGCAGGTTGACCTCTTCCTCGGAGAAGGGACCGGGGCCCGGCTTTGCAATGCCCAAGACGCCCAGCACCTTGCCCCCGGCCCGCACCGGCACCGCCAGCTCGCTCACGCCCGAGGTGTCCTGGGCCTGCAGCGGCTTGGCCCCGCGCAGGGCCCAGTTGAGCAGCTCGCGATTGGCGGGCACGGCCACCGCCCCGGCGCTGCCGCGGGTCTCCACTTCAAGGCGCAGATCTCCTTCCGCCGCCTGGTAGAAGGCCACCCGGTCGTAGCCGAGGTCGCTGCGAATCCGGCTGCTCGCCAGATCGAGGAGCGGGCCCCGTCCCTCGGTTGCGCTCATCTCCCCCACCAGGAGGGTCAGCCGCTCCAGTCGGGCCGCATGGCGCTTCTGGGTCTCGAAGATCTGGCGGCTGCGCAGGAAGGACCCGGCCGGGCCGGCGAAGATGGTGAGGAGCTGCACGTCGGCGTCGTTGAAGCCCTCGGGCTTGTTGGCGGCCCCCAGCAATCCCAGGAAGGAGCCGCCGGTCATCATGGGGACCAGCACCATGCTCTCGATGCCCGCGGTGCGGACCATCTCCTGGACCAGACGGGGGTCGGAGGCCGCCCGGTTGCTCACGTAGGGCCGGCCGGAGCGGAAGTTCCACAGGCCCGCGTACTCCGGCTTCACCACATAACGCATTCTGCGGGCCACCTCGTCGGCGATGCCGAAGACGGGCAGGGCCGCGGCCATGGTGCGCGAGGGGGCGTCGTAGAGGGCCAGAAAGCAGATGGAAGCGCCGATCAGGCCGGCCAGGCGCTGGGTCACCATCCGGTTGAACTCCTCGGGCTCGGCAATCAGGGACCAGTCCCGGCCGATCTCGTGGAGCAGGGCCAAGTCCCGGACCCGGCCCTGGGCTTCCTCCCGGTGGCGCACCGTCTCGTCGTGCAGGGCCTTGAGACGCAGGAAGGCCCGGACCTTGAGGATCAGGGCCGGGGTGTCCACCGGTTTTTGCAGGAAGTCGTCGGCCCCGGATTCGTAGCCCTGGCGCAGGGACCGGGTGTCCCCGAGAGCCGTCAGCATGATGACGGGCAGCGAGGGTCCGAACTCCTCGCGGATCTGGACGCAGGTCTCGAAGCCGCTGATCCCGGGCAACCGCAGGTCGAGGATCACCAGGTCGAAGCGCTCTCGGCGAAGCTCATCGAGCGCCTTTTCGCCGCTCTCCGCCTTGTCCGCCTGGTACGAGTGCAGCGCGAGCAGATCGACCAGGGTTCTGGCGATGTTGGGGTCGTCGTCGACGACGAGAATGCGCGGTGGTGGAGGAGGGGCGGTCGGAGTCAAGACGGGCCTTTGTCTTGGACCGCGCCACCCTGACGGAGGTTGAGCGCGGACCGAGGCCTCATGTTCGGCTCGAAAGGCCCGGCAGTCAACGAGCCCTGGCCCGCCCGGCCCGCCCGCTCACTCCCGGGGCCTCTGTTTGGCGGCGAAGTCCGGGTACAGCTCCTTCATGCAGCCAGGACAAAGACCGTGGCTGAACTCCGCCTCCGAGTGCTCCCGAATGTAGCTTTCGATCTGGCTCCAGTAACCGCTGTCGTCCCGCACCTTCTTGCAGGAGGAACAGATGGGAAGCAGACCCCGCAGCACCTTGGTGTCGGCCAGTTCCCGCTCCACCGCGGCTTGCAGCTCCTCGGCTCGCCTGCGAAGGTGGCGGGTCCGCAGGCGGACGGCGCCGAACGCCGCCAAGACCGCCAGCATCAGGAGTGCGCCCCGAGCCCACCAGGTCTCCCAGGCTCGCGGCGCCACTTCGACCTCGAGCCGAAGCGGCTGACTCCAGGTCGGCTCCCCCTCGAGTCGGGCCTCGACCTCGACCCGGTAGCGGCCCGGCCCCAGGTTCTCCACCTCGATGCCGGGGGTCCGCGATGCCGGGCCGAAGTCGCGTTGAAGAGGCGAAACCCGGCTCTGGTACCAGACGGCGCCGGGGGCCAGCCAGGGCGCACTCCAGGTCAGGCTGAGCCTGTGGT
>DATECU010000147.1:0-5592 GCA_035286745.1 Vicinamibacteria bacterium
GGCCTTCATGCCGGCCTTCTCGGCCGGCGAGCCGGGGCGAACCGACACCACCATCAGGTAGGAGAACCGCCGGGTGAGGACCAGCCCGACATCGGCTGCCGTCTCCCGAGCCGGCTGGCCATAGGCCTTGAAGGCCTCCGCGTCGAGGTATCCGCTGTCGCCGTCGAGCGCTTCGGTGAGGCCGAGGCGGGCTCCGCCCATGGCTCGGTCGAGGTTCACCGGCTCCACGTAGCTGAGCAGGACGATCCGAACCACCTCGCTGAAGATGGTCAGCTGGCCGTAGCTGGTGTCTCCCATCACCCGGGAGAGCAGGGAGCCGGCGGCGATGAAGCCGACGAGGCCGGTGGAGACCAGGGCGACGAAGAGGCGGCTGCGAGCGCTCATAAGGGTCATTATAGGGGTGGCCGGCGGTCCCGAGGAAGGAGCCCCTACCGTTCGTCCAGCGGACGCAGCCAATCGAGAGGGTCCTCGGGCTTTCCCTGGAAGCGCACTTCGAAATAGAGACCGGGGCCTTCGAGCCCGGCCCCCACGCTCCCGAGAACGTCCCCCGCCGCCACACGCTGGCCCTGGCCGGCCTTGATCTCGGCCAGCCGAGCGTAGAGGGTGTGCTGCTTCCCGCCGTGGTCGAGGACCACCAGCAGGCCGTAGCCGAGAAAGCGGTCGGCGAAGACGACAGTGCCCTCGTGCACGGCCTGCACCGGATCGTCAGCCTTGGCCGCGACCTCGATCCCGTTCTGGATGGTGTAGGTGTCGAAGCGCGGGTGCTTGTGACGCCCGAACCCGACCCGGAGTTTCCCCGCCACCGGCCAGGGCAGGACGCCCTTGAAGGCCGCCATGGGAGCCGAAACCTCGCCCTGGATCAAGCCGCCGAGCAGCAGTTGCTGCAGCTTGCCTTCGGCCGTCTTCAGCTCATCGAGAAACGCGGTGTGGGTTTCCTTCTTCTCCACGATCTCGCGGAGCAACGTCACCTTCCGTTCCCGGTGCTGGTCCAGCGTGCGCCGCGCCCGATCGAGGTCGGCACGCAGCGTCAGTGCCTCTTGCGTCTTCCGCTCCAGCTCGGCCCGGGAGACCTGGAGGTCTGCAAGGTCCTTGCGGAAGCCGGCGATCCGCTCGCTGTCGCGGCGCGCCAGGGTGCTCACGAAGCGGTAGCCCTGGAAGACCTCGGACGGGCGATCCACCGACAACAGGATGCGCAGATACGACAACTCCCCCAACTTGTAGAGGGCGCGGGCCCGAGAGCGCAGACCCGGCCGTTCGGCGGCGATCCGAGTATCCAGCTCCCCGGTGCGTTTGGCGACCACATCAAGCTGGCGGTTGGTGCGGTCCAGGACCGTCTGGATCTCCCTCAGCTCCTCGGTGCGGAGCCGCACCTCCAGCTCCAGCCGTTCGACCTCCCCGAGCAAGCTTCGTTCCTGGCCCCGCAGGCGGGCCAGGTCCTTCTCGATCGCCGCCTTCCGCTCCTGGATCCGGCGCAGGCGCTCGTCGTCCGGTCCGCGCTGTGCGCCAGGCGACTCCGCCGCCGCCGGGGAAGCCGGCGCCTGCGCCAGAGCCAGGACCAGGAGCAGGGGTGGCACGGTCCTACAGGAGGGGCTTGCCGTCCAGGTCCTGAGGCAAGGGCACCGCCAGCAGCTTCAAGATGGTGGGAGCCAGATCCATGATGTTCGGCTGGTCGGAGCCGATCTTGCGGTTCAGGAACAGGACGCCGCCGCTGATCTCGGTCGCGGTGGCGCAGTGGTCGCCGCTCCACTTGCGGTTGTTGTTGGTGACCACCGCCCGGTTCACGCCGCCCATGGTGTCCTGCCAGCCCACCCGGTAGCCGTCGTTGAAGCCCACCTGCAAGTCGGGGGCGAACTGCAAGTACTCGCCGTGATAGATGTCGTCGCGAAGGTAGATGTCCCGGAAAACCCGCTCCCCGTTGTCGGGATCGGTCAAGGGCAGGAGCTTTTCGCGCATCTCCTTCTGCAAGGCGGCATACTCGGCGCCGGCCGAGACGATGCCCTGCGACTCGCGGCCGCGCAGGTTGAAGTAGATCTGGCCCAAGCCTACCGCGTAGGCCCTGGTCTTCGACCAGTCGACGCCCTCCCAGAAGCGTCCCCGCCCGAAGAGATCGGCCAGGCCCTTCTTCTCGCTCTCCTGTCCGGCGAACACCATGTAGCCGTTCTGCACCAGCCAGGTGTTGAGGTTCACCTCACGGCGGAAGGAGTGGAAGCCGTGGTCCGACATCACCATGAACACCGCGTCCCCTGGCACCTGGGCCCGGAGCCGGCCCACCAAGTCGTCGGCGCGCCGGTACACCTTCTCGATGGAGTCGCCGTACCTGGCCGCCAACTGCTCGTCGTACATGGGGTGGAGGGGATCGGTGAGCCGCCACATCATGTGCGAGATGCGATCCGTGGTCTCCACCGCGGCGACGAACAGGTCCCAGTCGTCGTGCTCCAGCGCCTTGAAGATGATCTTCTCCCGGTCGTCCATGGCGCGCTCGCAGTCGTAGAGGAAGTCGGCCTCGTCCAGGCGCAGCTCCTGCAGGGCCTTGTCTCCCGACTCCGCCCAGCCTAACGTCCGATACAGACCCAACTCCTTGGCCAGTTGAGCCGCGTAGGAATCGGGCTTGGACATGGGCAGCGGGGGCCTTCGCGGATCCCAGTTCACCGGATGAGCATAGAGCTTGAGCTCCTTGTCGGCCTCGATCACGTGGAACTGGGTGAGGCCGTGGACCTTGACCAGGAAGTTGAACTTGAAGGTGAGAGGCAACCACTCGCTCCACTCCCCGGCCTTCAGCGTGAGGCGATGTCCCTGGATCTCGAGGTCCGCCTTGCCCGAGCCCTCGGTCCAGCGCACGGTGAGGGGCAGGTTCACGTCCATGCCGCCGGCCAGCTTCTCCAGGCGGGCCTTCTCCCCATCGCTCAGCGCACCCGCCTTGCGTTTGGCCTGAAGCTCGCGCTCCTCCTGCTTCAGGATCGGGTTGTCCGGGCCCTTGAGCAGGGTCTGGGCCACCCCGCCGTCGAAGAGCAGGCGCTTCAGGTAGCCGCCGAACTCGGTGTTGTTCTCCTCGAAGGAGGAGAGGTCGGTGGCCCAGTAGTTGAAGGTGCCTAACGTGCCGCGGATGTCTGGAAGCGGCAGGCCCGAGAGCATCTCCCCGTGCTCGATCTCCTCCGGCGGAAAGGTCACTGGCACCGTGAGCACCCGCGTCTTGACCCCGTCGCGGCCCGCGTGAATCCAGAAGGAGGTCCCCCCGCGGGTGGAGACGATGCTGGGTGCTTTCTTGGGGAAGAAGCCCCACAGGAAGGCCGGGGGCTCCTTGCGGATCATGTTGAAGTCCGGCAGGTAGGTCTCGAAGCTCCGGACCAGGAAGTCGTAGATGTTGTGCTTGCCGGGGTTCACGCCGGTGGCGAAGCTGGACCAGGCGGTAGGCGACTCCGAGGGTTGGGTCGAACCCAGGGTGTGGAAACCGCCGTCCTCGGCCAGCTTCTGCAAGTTGGGGAGCTTGCCCTCGCTCATCAGCCGGCGCGACAGCGTGGGGTCCATGCCGTCGAAGCCGATGACGAACACCCGCTGCTGGCTGCGGCGGAGCGCCTTGCCCGCGGGCTTCTTGCGGCAGCCGGACTGACAGGCGGTGAGCCCCAGTGCGCCGCAGGCGGCGACGACGGCGAGACGACCCAAGAGGGAGAAGCGCATCGGCAAGACCTCGACCGTGAGTTGCGGGAAAAAGCACTTTCCCGGAAGCCCAGCATTCTAGCCGACGGTCACCGCCGGCCGGTAAGCGGGGCGCCCCGCTACGTTCGCTTGGGGCGCCGTTTGGGAGCGTCCAGGGCCGGGGCGGCGGGGCGAGCCGGCCTGGCTCCCAGGGCCCGCGCATAGGTGGCGGCGGCGACCGTGGTGCGGTGGCCCGGCGGTTCGACCCGTGGCGTGGCCTCGCCCGGGCGCACCGGGACCGGCTCCAGGAGATCCAGGATGTCCGCCGGCGTCTCGCCCTCGCCGAACAGCTCTTGCAGGTAGCGTTTTAGCGTTAGGTTGGTGGGACCGTAGCCCTTGTCGTAGAGGTAGTGCTCGCAGGCCTGGCCCATCTCGCCGGCCGAGGCGTAGCGCCGGGCCGGGTCTCGCTGCAGCGCCTTCTTGAGCATGGTCAGAACCCCCTCCGGGATGTCGGGGTTGACCTGGCGGGGCGAAGGGAACTGGCCGGAGACCACCTGCTGCAAGACCTCGGAGGTGGTGGCTCCCTGGAACAGGCGAGACAGCGTGAGCATCTCGTAGAGCACGGTGCCCAGGCTGAAGATGTCGCTGCGGCTGTCGGCGCGCAGCTCCACCACCATCTCCGGGGCCATGTAGGCGGGCTTGCCGGTCAGGCTCTGGTCTTTGGCGTCGCTGCTGGTGGCGATGCCGAAGTCGATTAGCTTCACCGTCCCCTCGCGGGTCATCATGATGTTGCTGGGGCTCACGTCGCGGTGGACGATCTTCGCCTTCTCGAACACGTACTGGAGCGCCCGGCACAGCCGGCTCACGATGAAGACCGAGAGCTCCACCTCGGGCAGCCGCTTTCGGGCCCGGTGCTGCTCCAGATACTGCACCAGGCTGAAGCCGTCGATGTACTCGAGCACGATGCAGAGCCTGCCCGCCACCCGCTCGAAGTCGAAGATGCGGCCGATGTTCTCGTGGTCCAGGAGCGCATAACGGCGCGCCTCATCCACGAACAGCTTCACGTGATGAGGCTCCTCGGTGTCCAGGAGCTGCTTCATCACCACCGGTCGCTCGAAGCCCGCCTCGCCGATGAGCACCCCGCGGAACACCTTCCCCATGCCGCCCTGACCCAGCTCCGTCGTGACCTTGTATTTCTGCGACATGGCGCGGGAAACTGAGTATACTCGGCTTCTTTTCATGCGCTACCTCGGCCTCGATGTGGGTGACAAGCTGATTGGCCTGGCCCTCTCCGACGAGAGCGCAACCGTCGCCGGCGGCCTCGACACCCTGAGGCGAGTCGGTCCCCGCAAGGACCCCAAGGCGGTGGCCGGGCTGGTCCGCCAGCACGAGGTGGGCGGGATCGTGGTCGGGCTGCCGCGGAGGCTGGACGGGTCCGTGGGCATCCAGGCTCAGAAGGTTCTGGATTTCGTCGAAGACCTGAGGCGGGCGGTCACCGTCCCGGTGGTCACCTGGGATGAGCGCTTCACCTCGGTGGTCGCCCAGCGGACCCTGATCGAAGGCGAGATCGGCCGCAAGGCCCGCAAGGGCCTGGTCGACAAGGTCTCGGCGATCCTGATCCTCCAGAACTACCTCGACTACCTGAAGCTTGCCGATGCCGAAGCCCGCAAGACGCCGGCCTAGGACCTTCCCTTTCCGCACCCTGCTGCTGCTGGGCCTGCTGCTGCTCCTGGGTTGCGCCTACGCCGTTTGGTACCATGACACCCGGTTGCCCCTGCGCGGGCCGGAGGAGCCCCCGCTGACCCTCTTGGTCGAGCCCGGCGCCTCCGCCCTCGAGGTGGGCCGGTCGCTCCACAGCATGGGTTTGGTGCGACACCCCGAGGTGTTCCACTTGCTGGTCCTGGAACGGCGGGCTTCGGGCAAGATTCGAGCCGGCGAGTATGTGCTGGAGGGGCCGCT
>DATECU010000148.1:0-16133 GCA_035286745.1 Vicinamibacteria bacterium
GGGCCTGTTCGTGAAGGTGCGCGAGCACTGGCGTGAGAACCCGAGGATCCTGGAGGACATGGGGTTGGGGAAGGGATAGCGGCGGTCGGCCAGGGCAGCGGTCAGCGCTCAGCTACGGCAGCCATGATGAACCCAGTCGAATCGCAGGCTGGAACCCCGGCTGGCGTTCGTGCGCGCTCCTTCGGGGTCTTCGGTCAGCCTATCTCGCCAGGACCTACCAGTTTGCCTGACCTCTGACGGCAACGTGGCCGGCAGTCTGGTTCCTATCACGCCCTGTCGGGCCGGCAACGCCGACGGGCGCCCGAGTTCGGATCCCCATAACAGGCTTGGGCGGCGGCTCCCGTCCAACTCAGGCCTTCCGCAGCCGGCCTGTTCGAACCTGGCCCGGGGACGCGGCTCGCCCGCGCCCCGCTTTCCGCGCGCCTCCTCAGGCCTGGCCGGGGTCCAGGCACTCAACAGCAAGTATGCGTCGAATCTCGACGGCCTTCCTCAAGATGCCGTTGTCGAGGGTGAGGAAGGCTTCGCACTTCTCCCGCGACGCGTTGATGAGATGATTCGAGTCGAGGCCGACGATGCCGACCTCCTTCAGTTGCTCGCGCAGGCTCATGACGTGGGGCGTCGCAAAGCGAGCAAGGCTGAAACGCGCGATGCCCATGATTGGTACGTGCGTCGGCGCCAGCGGGAAGAAGTGGTCCTTCAAGAGGGCCCGCAGGCGGTCTCGCTTCTCCGCCTTGCCGTCTGGGATCCGATGGATCTCATGCGCGTTGTCCGCCGCCACGACTGCTGACACGGCGCCGCGTTCGACAAGGTCCATGAAGTCAGATCCGCGTTCGTCGTCCACGATCCAGTCGAGGACGTTGCTGTCAAGGCAGCATTTCACGTGCGGCCACCCTCGCGCCCTTCTGTGGTCCGGACAACACCCGGATCACCTGCGAGCGGGCGGTTCCGGGCCCAGCGCCCGCTCGTCAGGTGCATCCGGTTCGACGGCGGCTCCCTTCCCGCGCTCAGTCGCAGCATCGTCCGCGAGCGTACCGGTCAGCTCCTTGCGGACTCGAGCAAGGGCGGTGCCCAGCCGGGCTGGCCCCGCAACAAGGGCCAGCCCGATCAGCAGCCGTGCAATGCCTGCTGTGACGTTCGCCTTCGCTGCTGCGCTCCAAATGAGCCTCTGCTGGTCCACGTCAGGCCCCAGGATGCTGGAGCCGACAAAGCGGCTCTGCGTAAACAAGGCGGTGCCGTTGACGACAACAGGGAGTGCTTCGCAGAGGAGGAGCACACCGATCACCGACAAGGCGAGGGCGACCAATGGTTCTCCTCGCAGCCGATCAAGGGCCGTGGGCTGCGACTGGTTAGGGAAGATGCGAGCGGCGAACCAGTCGGCGCTGAACCAGACGGGCACTCCGATACCCACCGCAACGAGAAGTGGCAGGAGAGTGAAGAAGACGGTCATACCCCGGACTGCCTCGAACTGCGGCTCCCAGTAGTAGGGGAGCCCGGCGACGCCGATCGCTGCATTTGCGACCAACCACAATCCGAGGAGCCTGAAGGCCAGCAAAGCGACGTCGCGGTTGGTCACGCTTCAGCACCCCCCTTTCGCCCCGAATCGTCCGTCGAACACAGCGTTGACCTGCGACCGGCCCCATCCTTACCGGCGCCGGTCGTCAGGTTCAACGCTTTGTTAGACCGCCACGCCTGGGAGTTCGCATCCGGGCCGACCGGCGCGGCTGCGGCATGACGCGGATGATGCTGCGGAGGACCTCGTTGACAGCGGCGCCAGAGGCGAACACCTCGGCAACGTCCGGATCTAGGACTACGGGCAGAGAGCCTGGCTGGAACCGGCTCGCGAAGCGGTTGGGACGAGCCTTCGAGTAGTCGAAGCGATACTCCGGCCTCATGTCGTCCTCTGCGGGAGTCCTCTTAGCGACCTTCTTCATAATCCTGTCGCTCCGGCCGCGTGGTTGGGCGCGCGCTGATGATGCGGATCCGTTCCCCGCGTTCCGTGAAACACACCACCAGCAGCCTCCCACCGGCCGAACTACCTATGATCATCTCACGCCGTTCAAGCGCAGAGCTGTCCGGGTCGTCGTGGATCACCGCCAGTGGATCGCGGAAGACCGTCTCGGCCTCCGCGAACGTGACCCCGTGCTTCCGTCGATTGGCGGTCGCCTTGCGGGCATCCCACTCGAACTCGGGATCACCGAGGGCCACGGCTGCCGTCCATCACTTCGCTCCTCGATGATGCTGACCGGCGGTCGAGCACTGAGATCAGCGGCGAGCCTCCTTCCCGGCAGTGGCTCGTCCGCTGCATCTCATTGTTGAACTCAGTCGCTACGCGGCGGAGGCGGCCCCGCTTCCTTCATTTGGGCCAGAGCAACCAACGCCGCTGGTTGGCATTGGCCTCGTCCAGTGTCGCTGCAGTCGTCGTGAGCGCTTCCGCTGTAGCTCGATGTTGCTTGCCCTGAGCAACAAGCCTCGCTCGTTCGGCTTGCACCATCGCGCGGTCGAAGGTCGCCATGCCTCCACCACCACGAACCCGCTCATAGGGAATCGCCTCTGCTTTCGACTCGGCCTCTTGAGCCAGCACAACCTCGCGGCGAGCGGCTTCAGCAACTGCGGCGGCACGGGCACCGCACGCCTTCCCAAACGATGTCCAGTGCTCTGCGGCTTCGAACGCCGCGTCATCGATGTGGAAGCTGGCGAGGCCGCGATAGAAGTCAACAACCTGCCAGGGTCGCTCTCTCGTACCTTCACGCGTCGCTGTGGCTTCTGTTCGTTCTTCGTGTCCTTTCTGCCTTTGTGGTGAATAGCCGGCCGCTACCGAACGCAGAGGACGTGCTCGGCCCGCCCGCGATCCTGCTCTGCGCCTCGCGTCCTCTGTGGTTCCCGTCCGTTGGCCCTAGCTGACCGCTGACCGCTGATCGCCGACCGCTACCGAACGTAGAGGACCCTAGCCACCACCGTCACCCCCCCCACGTTCGACTCGCCGTAGACCTTGGAGACCCCTTCCTTGCCGATGGCGCCCGGCACGGTCGAGAACATGGCCTCAACGCCCAGGCGAAGGGTGCCCCGACCCCACTCCATGCCCGCCACCAGGTGGCCTGAGGGTTTGGTCGCGGTCACCGTCGGCTGCTCGATCTCGGCTACCGTGCTCTCTTCGCGATAGGAGGTCACGCCCAGCCCGAGGCCGGCGTAGGGAACCAAGCGCTTGCTGGCGGAGAACCGGTAGCCGGCCAAGGCGTAGACGGGGATGGTGCGCACGGTCAGCGGGTGGCCGAGGCGGTAGGCTTCGCTTCCGGCGTCGGCGGCGAAGGCCCGTTCCCCGTCCTTCTGGAACCGGCGAGCACCGAGCGCGACGTAGAACGAGCGCCCGATGCCGAGTCGGAGCTGGGTGCCGAAAGTGGCCCCTCCCGCGCTGCCGTCGAAGACGGCCTGGGCCGACTTGCGGGCCAGGGTCAGGTCGAAGTAGCCGCCCTCGACGGAGACGGCCAGGTCGCCCGCCGCGGCGAGACTACCGGCCAGAAGCAGCGTGCTGGCAAGAACAAAGGTGTTGGCTCTGAGCATGCGCTTGGTGCCTCTCCTGATTCTGGGTGTTACTTGGACAGACCCAATCCACCGAGGGCCACCGCGGGCCGGATCAGGCCGTGGCCGGCGAAGTCGTCGCGCCCGGGTGTCCCCAGATCCTCGGCGGTGGACTCGAGAGCCGCCTTGATGGCCGCCGGACTGGTGATTCCCTGACGGTACAGGAGGGCCGCCACCGCGGACACATGCGACGCCGCCATGCTGGTTCCGCTGACCCACCAGTAGCCGAAGTCATCGTAGCGTTGGCGGACGGTCGCCTCCACGGGATCGAAGGTCTGCTGCAGGACACCGTCCGGCTCTCCATCGGGCCTGCCGTCCGGACCGGTGTCGTCGCGATCGACGTCGCCGCCGGGGGCCATCAAGTCGAGGGCGCTTCCCCAGTTGGAGTAGGAGGCCCGCAGCTTGCGCCCGTCGACGGCCCCCACCGCGATCACCTTGTCGAGAGAGGCGGGGAAAGCCACCTTGCCGACCTCCTCGTTGCCGGCGGCCGCCACCACGGTGATGCCGGCCGCCACCGCCCGGTTGATGGCGTCGGAGAGGGTCCGATCGGACTCCTCCCCGCCCAGGCTCAGGTTGATGACCTTGACCGGCTTCTGTCCACCCTGGGAGAAGTTCACGGCGTAGTCGACGCCCTCGGCGATGTCGAAGTAGCTGCCGTTGCCCTCGCCGTCCAAAACCTTCACCGGCATCAGGGCGCAGCCAAACGCCAAGCCGGCAGCGCCCAGGTTGTTGTCGGTGGCCTCGGCGATGGTGGAGGCCACGTGGGTGCCGTGGAAGTGGTCGTCGTTGGCGTGGCTGCCGCCGGTGATCGCGTTGAAGCCGGGAACGAACACCGTTGCCCCGAAGTCGGGCGCCTTGCGAAAGGGACCGTAGTCCTCGTAGGCGACGCCGGTGTCGAGGACCGCCACCACCACCGAGGTATCGCCCTTCTGGATGCCCCAGATCCGCTCCGCGTCCAGCATCTTGAGGTTCCATTGCAGGGAGTAGTAGCGGTCGTTAGGAGAGAAGTAGCCCGGACGGCTGGTGAAGGCCCGGGCCATGCGGTTGGGCTCGGCGTAGGCGACCTCCGCCATGCCGCGGAAGCGGGCCAGGGCGTGGTCGAGCGAGAAGCCTGCGTCCAGGGTCACCAGGTAGCGGCCGCCGAAGGCGCTGCGCCGGGCGCGCCCGCCTCCCGCCTCATGGATGGCCAAGGGCGGGATCCGATCCTCGACGCCATCTCGGAACTGCACGATGACCTGGTCGAGCGCATAACTCAGTGCAGCAGGGTCGTGGTGCCGGATGGCGGCCACCCGCAGAGCGTCGCTGGCGCGCAGGGCAGGGACGGCAGAGGCAGCGCCCGCCAGCAGGGCCGCGCCGAGGAGCAACCGTCGGTTGAGCGTCATGAAATCGAGTCTAACAGGAACCTGAGGATCGGCGGGAACCCCGAAGCCAGCGCATGGCGAAGTGGAAGCCGGCGAGTCCCAGGACCAGGAGGCCTGCCCCTTTCCACGGCTCGGGGGGCGGCAGGCCCTGGGCGGGATCGGCCGCGAAAGGCGCTATCGCGAAGGTGATGGTGTTGAGGGTGGCATGGGCGATGAGCGGGGGCCACAGCGAGCCGGTCCGCACTCGCAGCACACCGAGCCCGACCCCCACCGCCAGCGCGAAGGGTACTCGGTAGGCGGTGAGGGCCGAGGCGCTGGTGGCGTCCAGGTGGATGAGGCCGAAGAGGACGGCGGAGGCCAGGATGGCGCCGGCCGCGCCCAGGGAGCGAAGGAACGAGGGCAGGACGACGCCGCGAAACAGGATCTCCTCGCAGACCGCCGGCGCCACCGCGATGGCGGCGACCGACAGCAGCGCGTCCAGGGGCCCTGCCGGCCTCAAGGCCTGATGGAGCAGCCGGAAGGCTTCGAGAAAGCCGGGAGGCGGAGGCCAGACCGTGTACTGCAACTCGAAGAGGCCCAGACTGGCGGTCCAGAAGGCGGCGCCGCTCCACAGGGCCAGGGCGGCGAGTCGCGGCTCCGGGCGCTCAAGGCCGAGCGCCCGCCAAAGCTCGCGGCCGAGGAGAAGGAGAGCCAAGACCCCGGGGGCGGCCAGGGTCAGCTCGGCGAGGAACAGCGTGGCCCGCAAGCCGACCCCGGCCCTGAAGGCGATGCCCTGCGCCGCCATCATGCCGGCCCAACTCAGGGGCAAGAGGATGGAGGCCAGCAAGGGAGGCGCAGGCGCGCTGCGAATGGACCCGGCTTGGCTCATGGGTCCGGCATTATGGCCTTCCGGAACGGCCCCGTCATCCAAGCCGAGTCCGGAGGCGAGGTCCGGCGTAAAATGAAGGGCTTTGGGCACCTGCCGTCGAGCTGGGAAGGAGTGGCCGCGGTGAGCGGACGGGAAGAGGCCAGAGAACGACTGACCAGGGCGCGCGCGGTTCTGGTCTTGACCGGGGCGGGCGTCTCGGCCGAGAGCGGCGTGCCGACCTTCCGCGGCCCCGGGGGGCTGTGGCGGGAGTTCCGGCCCGAGGAACTGGCCACCCCGGAGGCCTTCGCCCGCGACCCCAAGCTGGTGTGGGAGTGGTACGCCTGGCGAAGGGAGACGATCGCACCGCTTCTTCCCAACGCCGCCCATCGGACGCTGGCGCGGCTGGAGGAGCGGGCACCCGAGTTCTTGCTGGCGACCCAGAACGTCGACCGCCTGCACCAGACGGCCGGGAGCCGACGTCTCATCGAGTTGCACGGCAGCCTGTGGCAGGTGCGCTGTGTGCGCTGCGGCTCCGAGCAGGAGGACCGGCGGGTTCCTCTCCCTGAACTGCCCCCGCGCTGCGCCTGCGGCGGCCTGCTGCGGCCAGGTGTGGTCTGGTTCGGTGAGGCGCTCCCCGAGGGAGCGATCGAGCAAGCGCTGGCGGCGGCGCGACGGGCCGAGGTCATCCTGGTGATTGGCACCTCGTCCCTGGTCTACCCTGCGGCGGCCCTGCCCCAAGTGGGGCACCAGAGCGGCGCTTTCGTGGTTGAGGTCAACCCAGAAGAGACACCGCTCTCCCGCCAGGCCGATGTCTCGCTCCGGGGCAAGGCCGCGGAGGTCGTGCCGCTGCTGGTGGGGGAGGGAGCGTGAGCGCCCAGGCGACGCCGGTCTCGCGCCGGGTGCAGGACTTGCCGGCGGAAGAGCGGCCCCGCGAGCGCCTGGTGCGCCACGGCGCCCAGGCCCTCTCCAACCGCGAGTTGCTGGCGCTGCTTCTGGGGACGGGCGCCAAGGGTGTCTCGGCCCTGGACGCCGCCGACAGCGTGCTGGGGGCGGGCCTGCGCGCTCTCGCCTCGCGCTCGCTTTCCGAGCTGGACGCGGTCCACGGCCTGGGGCAAGCCAAGGCCACCCGCATCCTGGCCGCCCTGGAACTGGGCGCGCGCTTGGCGTCCGAGGGGCCGAGCTCGGCGGGGGCCTTCCGCACCCCCGAGGAAACCGCCCGCTACCTGTTGCCACGTTATGCGACGCGGCCGGTGGAAACGTTTGGTGTGCTGGCGCTCGATGTCCGCCACCGGCTGAAGCGGGAAGCCGTGATCTCGGTCGGTTGCCTGACCTCCAGCCTGGTTCACCCGCGGGAGGTCTTCCAGGAAGCCGTGGTCACTCGGGCCGCCTCGCTCATCCTCTTTCACAACCACCCTTCCGGCGACCCCGAGCCCTCGGGGGAGGATTTGGCCCTCACCCGTCGCCTGGTGGCGGCCGGCAGCCTCATGGGGATCGAGGTGATCGATCATCTGATTCTGGGAGCCGGGCGCTATGTGAGCCTCAAGGACCGGGGGGTGGTGTGAGCCGTCTCCTCTACTTCGACTGCGCTTCCGGTGCTTCCGGGGACATGATCCTGGGGGCGCTCCTCGATCTCGGGCTCCCCCTCGAGCAGCTGCGGGCCGAGCTCGCCAAGCTGCCGCTCGCCGGCTACCGGCTGGAGGCTCGCCGAGTCGATCGCTCCGGGATCAGGGCCGTGAAGCTCGAGGTCGTGGTGGGCGGGGAGGGCGACCACGGTCATCATCACCATCGGGGGCTCCGCGACATCCTGCACCTGCTCGAAGCCAGCGCGCTGGCACCTAACCTTAAGTCGCGCGCCGCCGCCTTGTTTCGGCGGCTGGCCGAGGTCGAGGCCGCGGTTCACGGCACCACCCCCGAAGAGGTCCACTTCCACGAGGTGGGGGCTGTCGACTCCATCGTCGACATCGTGGGCAGCGTGATCGGCCTCGACTGGCTGCGCGCCGACCGGGTGGTCGCCTCGCCTCTCAACCTGGGGACCGGTACCGTCACCATGTCCCACGGCGTGTTCTCGGTGCCGCCGCCGGCCACCGCTCGCCTGGTGCAGGGGGTGCCGGTCTACGGTGCCGGCGAGGGCGAGCTGCTGACGCCTACCGGAGCCCTGATCATCACCTCTTGTGCCAGCGCCTATGGACCGCTGCCGCTGATGCGCCCGCTCTCGATCGGCTATGGCGCCGGAAGCCGGGAAGCGGCCGGCCGGCCCAACGTGCTGCGGATGATGGTCGGGGAGGAGGGGGGCGGCGAGGGCCAGGAGCGGGTGCTGGTGCTGGAGACCGCGATCGACGACATGTCGCCGCAGCTCTGCGGCCCGGTCAGCGATCGCCTGCTGGCGGCAGGCGCCCTCGACGTCTGCTTCACCAGCGTGCAGATGAAGAAGGGCCGCCCGGGATTGCAGGTCACGGTGGTGGCGCGTCCCCAGGACCGGGAGCGGCTGGAGGAGGTTCTGTTCACCGAGACCACCACCCTGGGCGTGCGCCGGCTGGAATGGGATCGGACGGCACTGGAGCGGGAGCCGATCTCGGTGGTTACTGCCTACGGGGCCATCGGTGTCAAGATCGGCCGGAGGGGCGGTCGCGTATACAATGCGCAGCCCGAGTTCGCGGACTGCGAGCGGGCTGCGGTTGCTCATGGCGTCCCGGTGAAGGAAGTGTGGGCCGCCGCCCTGGCCGCATACCGTATGCGAGGCTAAGCTCCAAGCACCATGGCGAATCGAAAGACCTACTACCTCACCACCCCGATCTACTACGTGAACGACGTGCCCCACCCCGGGCACGCTTACACCACGGTAGCCGCCGATGCCCTGGCGCGAGCCCACCGCCTGCAGAGCCGGGACGCCTTCTTCCTCACCGGTACCGATGAGCACGGCCAGAACATCGAGCGCATCGCGCGGGAGAAGGGGGTTCGTCCGCAGGAGTACTGCGATGGCATCGCCTCGGTCTTCAAGGCGCTCTGGGATCGCCTCCTCATCCGTTACGACCGCTTCATTCGCACCACCGACGAGGTCCACAAGCGAGGCGTGCTCAAGCTCTGGGGGCTGCTGCGAAGCGCCGAGGGCCCGGATGGCCGCCCCGTCATCTACCGCGATACCTACGCCGGCTGGTACTGCCCGCGCTGTGAGGGCTTCAAGACCGAAGACGAGCTAAAGCAGCCCGGGAACCTGTGCCCCGACCACGAGCGGGCCTCGGAGTGGACCGAGGAGGAGAACCTGTTCTTCCGGCTCTCCGCCTACGAGGGTTGGCTCCGGGAGGAGATCGAGTCGGGACGGCTGCTGATCGAACCCGCGGGGCGCCGGAACGAGGTGCTGGCCGTGGTGCGGCAGGGACTCAAGGACTTCAGCGTGAGCCGGGCCCGGGTGAAGTGGGGGATCCCGGTCCCCGACGATCCCGGTCACGTGTTCTACGTGTGGATGGATGCCCTGGCCAACTACGTAACAGCGTTAGGCTTCGCCGACGACAGCCCGGACTACCGGCGTTTTTGGGCGGAGGCGGGGGAGCGGCTGCACTTCGTGGGCAAGGAGATCATCCGCTTCCACTGCCTCTACTGGCCGGCCATGCTGAAGGCGGCCGGGCTGCCGGTGCCCAGCCGGGTGTTCGCCCACGGCTGGCTCACCAAGGGCGGCAAGAAGCTCAGCAAGTCCACCGGCAACATCATCAGCCCCGACGACCTGATCGATCGCTTCGGCCCCGACGCCTTCCGCTACTTCTTCTTGCGCGAGGGCTCCTTCGGCCAGGACTGGGATTTCACCGAGGACGCTTTCGTCAGGCGCTTCAACGCCGATCTGGCCAACGATCTGGGCAACCTGGTGTCCCGCGCGCTCACCATGGTCGCCAGGTACTGCGAGGGGAAGCTGCCGGCTCGACCGGCGGTGTCGCCTAGCGCCATGGGTATCGAGGCCCGGTTGCAGCGCGAGGAGGAGTTGGCGGCGCGGCTCCGGACGATCTTCGTCGCCTACGACGCCCTCGACTACGCCGGGGCGCTCTCCGCGGTGTGGGGCTGGATCGCCGAGCTCAACCAGCGCATCGTCGTCGAGGCCCCTTGGGAGCTGGCCAAGGATCCGGTCCGAAGACCGGAACTCGAGGCTTTCCTGTACCGCTTGCTGGAGGCCATTCGTTTGCTGGCCACGCTGGCGGGGCCGGTGATCCCCAATGCCGCTTGCCGCATCTTCGCGATGCTGGGTCTATCCGGCGAGCCAGGTCCCCAGGACCTTGCTTGGGGCCGCCTGGAGCCCGGGAAGCCCCTGGGCAAGATCGAGCCGCTGTTCCCGCGGGTCGAGAACAAGGAGAAGAGCGTGACCGAGACGAAGGTACCGGCGACTTCGGATGGGGCGGCGCCGCCGGCAGGTACGGCGGGGCCGGCTCCCGCGGCGGCGGGGGCAGCCATGGACGGCCGCATCGACATCGCCGAGTTCGCGAGGGTCGAGCTGCGGGTCGCCCAGATCCTGGAGGCCGAGAAGGTCCAGGGGTCGAAGAAGCTGATCAGGCTCCAGGTGGACCTGGGGACGGAGAAACGGCAGGTGGTGGCCGGGATCGCCGAGTCCTACGCTGCCGAGGCGCTGGTGGGGCGCAAGGTGGCCCTGGTGGTCAACCTCAAGCCGGCCAAGCTGATGGGCGTCGAGTCGAACGGCATGGTGTTGGCGGCGTCGCTCGAAGGCAAGGCGGTGTTGCTGCAGCCGGATGCGGACGTCCCGGTGGGGACGAAGATCAGGTGAGTTGACCGTTGGCATTCGACAGTCGACAGGTGAGACGCGGCGAACTCCCTCGCCGCTTCCAGTCGGCGGGCTCCTGCCTGGGTTCGGGGATGCGACGCGCGCCGACTCCGGACGCTCAGGCAGAGAGAACCAGGGCGCTGTTGACCCGGCGCGGGCCCTCGTCCGGCCCAACCGACCGCCGCGCGGCGTACGCGGCGTCCCCGCTCTTCTCCCTTTGCCTCTGTGCCGCGGTGGTTGCGTTGCTGTTGGGCTGCCCGGCGCCCTCCAAGCTGGTGGTCTACGACCTGGCCGAACGCGCGATGGTGGCGGAGCGCTGGTCCTCGCGTCAGGTCTTGCTATTCGGTACGCCGGCCAACGAACCCCATCAGGTCGAAGGGTTCTACCGCCAGGGTGGCCGCCTCGAGGGTGATCCCTACCTCTGGACCAAGGGAGAGGCCGAGGTGTCGCTTGCCTTCCCGGAGCCGCGGCCTCGGACCGCGGTGGTCGACCTGGCACCCTACCGCGGGGTGAAGAACCAATCGGTCGAGGTTCGGTTGAACGGCCACTCGGTGACGCGTTTCGTCTTGAACGACGATCGCCACCGCTATCGCGTCTTGCTGCCGGTCGAGGCCCAGGCGGCGGGGGAGAACCGGCTCCGCTTCGTGTTCGGCGAAACCGCCTCCCCGGCCCGCGATACCGGAAGCGCCGACCAGCGGGAGCTGGCCGCCGCCCTCTACAGCCTGGTGGTGGGAGCGGCCGAGGACCTCGGGGTCGAGGACCTGCTGGGCCGCCAGGCGCCTCGACCCTTCACGGTGGAGCGCGCGAAGGGGATTCCGTCCCTGGGCCAGGTGGGGGCCAGTGTCGTTCGTTATGCGGTGAGGCTGCCGTCGCAGGCCGAGCTGCGCTTCACGCCCGACCTCGATGACCGGGCCCGGGCCGCCGGCGGGGTGGCCCACTTCCGAGTGACGGTGGGAACGCGGACCGGCGAGGAGAAGGAGATCTGGAGCCGGGTCTTGGGTGCGAGCGACTCGAAACCGCAAGAGGTTGGCCTCCGGCTCCCCGGCCAGGCCGGTGACATCGTTCAGATCGGCTTGCACGTGGGCGCGCCGCCGTCGGGACGCTTCGCCTGGGGCTGGTGGCGGGCGCCGCGGGTCCTGGGGTTGCCGGAGGTGCCGGCCGGCGGTTCGGCGGACCATGGGGCCAGGGCCGACGGCCTTCGGAGGTCGCTGGCCGGCGTCAACGTGGTGTACGTCGTCCTCGACGCGGCTCGAGCCCGGCAGTTCGGCTGCTACGGCTACCCCCGCGCCACCACCCCCGAGATCGACCGCATTGCCGCCGAGGGAGTCGTCTTCGAGCACGCCTTCACACCCGCCGTCTACACCCTGGGGGCCATGGCTTCGGTCTGGACCTCGCAGTACCCCGATCGGCACCACGCCCAGGTGTCCTACGCCGACCGGCTGCCCGCCGGCCGGCTCACCCTGAGCGAGGCGTTAGGGGCATTGGGCGTGAAGAGCGCCGGCTTCGTGCTCAACCCCATGGCGGGGAAGGCGCTGGGCTTCGACCGTGGGTTTGGCGAGTTCGTCGAGGTGTTCAGCGCGGCTCCGGAGTCGGGGAGCCGCGGCGAGGGGCTGCGGCGGGTGTTTCCGCAGTGGTTAAGCGGCCGCCCGCCGGGCCGCTTCTTCGCCTACGTCCACTTCCGGGAGCCCCATTTCCCGTACGATCCCGGGGCACCCTTCAGCACCCAGTTCGGCCCCGATGCTCCCTTGACCCGGGAACAGCGCCGGGACAAGGGGTGGTATACCGACGTCAACCAGAAGCGGGTGAGGGCGACCCCGGAGGAGATCGCACACCTGGTTCGGCTCTACGACGGGAACCTCGCCTACGTGGACCGCGAGGTGGGCCTGCTGCGTAAGGCGCTGGAGCAAACCGGGCTCTGGGAGCGAACCGTGCTGATCGTCTCCGCCGACCACGGCGAGCAGCTCCACGAACACGGCTACATCAGCCACAGCGCTCAGGTCCACGAGGAGAGCATTCGCATCCCTCTCGTTCTGCGCTTCCCGGCCGGCCTGGGTCCCACGGGCGTTCGCGTGAAGGAGCTGGTCGACCTCCTCGATCTGGCGCCCACGGTGATGGACGTGTTCGGTCTCCAGGGGCAGGGGAGTTGGGAGAAGGCCTTTCAGGGTCAGAGCCTGCTGCCGGTGATCTTCGGGGCTCGGGGCAAGCCTGCGGTGCTGTCCCGCACCGTCTGGGACCGGCCGGTCTACGCGCTGCGCGATCTCCGCTTCAAGTACATCCACGACACCCGCACCGGCCAGGGCCGTCTGTTCGACCTGGAACGGGACCCCCGGGAGATGCGCGCCATCCAGGCGGCCGATCCGCTGCGCGCCGCCTACTACCGGGAGAGCGTCGAACAGTGGGTGGCCAGCCTGAGCGAGACCGGTAGCGACCGCGGGGGGACGCCGGGCGGAACGCTGACCCGCGAGCAGTGCGAGCAGCTCAAGGCCCTGGGCTACACCCACGCCGACTGTCCCGGCCAGTAGCGGTCAGCGGACGGGGGCGGTCAGCGGACAGCAATCAGAGGTTGGGTTGGGCCGCAGACGCCAGCCTGCCCCGCCTGCCCCCGAGGGACTTGCGCCGGGAGCGCGGCCTGCGGTAAACGTATACGCCGCCTCGGGGCGCAGCCGTCCGGGGCTTCCTTTCGCTTTCCGCTACCTGCCATCCACTGGGGGAGACCATGCCGTTCGTTCTCGGGATTGACGCCGGCGGGACCAAGACCGTCGGCCTGCTGGCGGACGAAACCGGGCGGGTGCTGGCCGAGTCGCGTGGTTCCGGGGCCAACTTGCAGGTGCACGGCGAGCTCGAGGTGGAGAAGGTCTTCCACGCCATCATCGAGGCGGTGGCGCCGGGCCACCCCATCCACGCCTTGTGTCTGGGCATCGCCGGGGTCGATCGACCTAACGATCAGGAGGTGATTCGCGGCTTGCTTCGTCGCCTGGGCTACCGGGAGCGAGTCACCGTAGTGAACGATGCGGTGATCGCACTGGTGGCCGGAGCGCCCGAACGCTTCGGCGTGGTGCTGCTGGCGGGCACCGGATCCATCGCCTACGGGCAGGACCGGAGCGGCCGTTCGGTCCGCTCGGGGGGGTACGGCTTCCTGCTGGCGGACGAGGGTTCGGGCTACTGGCTGGGGCATCAGGCCCTGCGGGCCGCCGTCCGGGCCGGCGATGGTCGAGGTGAGCCGACGGAGCTTCGCCGGCTGGTGTTCGAGGCCATGGAGGTGGATTCCATGGACGGCCTGATCCCGCGCGTCTACGAGAAGGGGATCGAGAAGCACAAGGTGGCGGCGCTCGCCGGTCTGGTGCAGAAAGCGGCGGACCAGGGTGACGCCGCGGCCGAGCGGCTGCTCCAGGCGGGAGCCCAGGAGCTGGTGCTGGCGGCCCGGGCGGTGGCCGCCGGGCTCTCCCTGGGTGGCGAGGAGTTCCCGGTGGTGCTGGCAGGCGGGGTCTTCAGAGCCTGCCCCTCGCTCCACCGCCGCATCGAGGGCGATCTGAATATGCCTAACGGAAAGGTGTCGCTTCTGACCGTGGAGCCCGCGCGAGGGGCGGTGACGCTGGCCCTCGACCTCGTGCCATGAGCCTCGCCAAACGACTCATCGTCAACGCCGACGATTTCGGGCGTACCCCGGGAGTGAACGCCGGAATCGTCGAGGCCTACAAGCGCGGGATCGTGACCAGCACCACGTTGATGGTGAACTTCGCCGCCTCGGCGGAGGCCGCCGCTCTGGCTCGCGAGAACCCGGCTCTGGGGGTGGGACTGCACCTGGCTTTGACCGGAGGGAAGCCGACCCTGCCCCCGGACCAGGTGCTGAGCCTGGTCGATGGTCACGGCCTGCTGCCCGCGAAACCGGACGGCCTGGCCGGCGCGCGGCCTGCCGAGATCCTGGCCGAGGCGCGGGCGCAGCTCCAGCGCTTCCGCGAGCTCTTGGGGCGCAACCCGACTCACTTCGACAGCCACCACCACTCGCATCGGCTGCCCGATGTGTGTGAGGCCCTGGTCACCCTGTCGTGGGAGACCGGGCTTCCGGTGCGGAATGCCGCGCCCGCCATGGCCCAGAGGTTCCAGCGCGAAGGCATCCCCACTCCCGACGCCTTCTTGGAGGGCTTCTTCGACCAGAGCGCCACCAGCGAGGACCTGCTCAAGATCTTGTGTGAGGTGGGGCCGGGCGTCACCGAGCTGATGTGCCACCCGGCGCGAGTGGACGAAGAGCTCAGGGCTGGCAGCAGCTATGCCGAGGTCCGCGATCGGGAGCGGGAGATCCTGACCCACCCGGAGACACGGGCCGCCATCCAATCCCTGGGCATTCGGCTGGTGCACTTCGGCGACCTAGGCACTGACCAGGGCCGCGGCTGAGGCGCCGCGCGGGAGGTTCCGGGCGGTAGCCGTCAGCACACAGCCGTCAGCGCTCAGCGATCGAGCTTTAGGCCACGACAGGCGGCGAGGGGTTGGGGCGCGCTGAAACCTGCCGTAGCTGATTGCTGATGGCGACTGCCGCGTCCCGGGCCTCGCGCGTCGCGCACCTCGATGCGCAACCTGCGCGGGCCGATCGCCGTCCGCTCCGCTTCTGGCCGGCGGTTTCCTCTTCTCCTTCTCTGTGCCTCTCGTGTCTCTGTGGTGTCCGTCCGTTAGTCGCGCTCGTCGAGAGCCGCGCGCACGTGGCCGCGAGCCTTGGCCAGTCGCCGCCGTGCTTCCGCGGCATCCACCCCGAGGCGGCCGATCACGATGGCGGTCTTGACGTCACCGGCCGAGGCCAGAAGAGCTCCCGCCCTGGCCGCAGACACTCGGGCAGCGGCGGCCACGATGCGGCGAGCGCGGTCCTCGAGCTTCTTCGAGGTCTGCTTGAGGTCGACCATCAGGTTCTCGTAGGCCTTGCCCTGGCGGACCATGGCGGCGGTGGTGATGGCGTTGAGCACCGCCTTGGTCGCGGAGCCGGCCTTGAGGCGCGTGGAGCCGGTCAGAATCTCGGGTCCGGTGGCGATGCCCACCACCACGTCGGCCAGGGCCGCCAGCCTGGGGTCCGGGGCGCAGGTCAGGAGGGTGGTCGCTGCTCCCTTGGCGCGGGCCGCGGCCAGCGCGCCCCGCACGAACGGCGTGACCGAGCTGGCCGAGATGCCGATGAGCAGGTCCTGGCGGCGCAGGCGGCGCCCTTCGCGGCGTCCCACGTCCTCTCGGTCCTCGGCTCCCTCCACGGCCCGGAACACCGCGCCCTCGCCCCCGGCCATCAGCGCCCGAATCCGTTGCGGAGCGGAGCTAAAGGTGGGAGGGCATTCGGCGGCTTCCAGAACCGCCAGGCGCCCACTGGTGCCGGCGCCCAACAGCACGACGTCGCCCCCCTGCTCCAAGGTGCGGGCGGCCAGGTTGGCGGCTCGGGTGATGGCCGGCCGCTCGCGGGCGGCGGCCAGCAAGGCCAGCCGGTCTTCGTCGAGCAGCAGGCCGACGATGTCGGAGGTCGCCATGCGGTCGAGGCCGCGGCTGCGGGGATGGCGACTCTCGGTGAGCAGGCGCGCCCAACGGCTCTCGGCGACGGGGGCCTTGACCCCGCGCCGGCTCA
>DATECU010000149.1:0-13688 GCA_035286745.1 Vicinamibacteria bacterium
GTCCCGCGGGACAAAGCCACCGCGTACCGCAACCCCAAGAGCCCCAATGAGCAGACTCAATCCGTAGCCGATGGCGGCACCGGTCATCCCCCCGGTCCAGCCCTTCCAGATGAGCCCCCCAAGGGCGAAAGCAACGATGACGAGCCACGGGATCACGCTACGGCCTCCCTCACGTCGACTGTGCGTTAGGATGATGGTGGGCCAACTGAATTCCCCGGTACCGGCCGCTCCCGAACGAAGTAAATCGATGCGAGCAGGAAAAGGGCAACAAGGACATCGACTACCTTCCAGACGTCCCGACCAAGGTGCACCGGAAAGACAGGATTGAAGAGGAGGGCCAATGCGGCCAGTAGCCACGGCCACGTCCGCCGCCGCTGCTCGAACGCCAGATACGAGGAATGGGCTGCCGCACCGCAGGTCACGAATCGCAAGAGGACGTAGTAGTCGTAGCGGTGCCGGGCGAGTGCCCAGAAGAGCAGTGCCGCGGCGATACAGCGGCTAGCGATGGACATCTGGCTCCTCAAGTGGCCGGCTGCGAAACGTATTCGGGACTCCCGCGGACGTACCGCGTGAAACCAATAGCGAAGGCCAGCAGGGTGAGGCCAAGAGGCGTAACGCCCGCCTGAAGGACTGTTACTACTGGCCAACCCCAACTCCGAGCTGCGGGCAAGCCCCGATTCAGGCTCAAGCCGTAGGCGCTCCAGAGCAGCCCGACGACTACTGCACGGATAGGTCCAAGAAGGGGTGTTGCCCCTGGCATGGAGAAGAAGGGAGTCAGGGCGAGGACGCCACAGATGACATGAACGGCTCCCCAGGCCAAGAACGTCTTACCGCAGACCCTAGGTCCCCCAGCGTTTGGCGCGGTGGCGAGGGCGAAGCCGTAGGCGACGAAGATGACCCCTACCAGAGCTGTGGTGTTGCCCAAGTCTGCCGCCGAGACAAACACAGCGAGTGTCGCGAAGCCAACGAACAAGCAGAGCCAGCCCATCGTACGAGTACCCCGCATCGGCGTCGGCGCGTCGGGGCCTACTAGGGCGTCGGGGTCCCCTCCCGCGTCGGGTACTTCCGGCGGTGCTATCGCGGGAAGGTCGCGTTGGCAGAAGCGGCAGATAACTGCCGCGTCCTGGATCTCCTCGGCACAAAAGGGGCATCTCTTCATCGCTCGAGCTCACTCCCTGATCGGGTCGGCCAAGATTCCGCACAACTCGCCGATGTTCGCAGAACACACGAATCAGACCGTATGGAACGACCGGCCCGCAATCGTAGTATCGCGGGTTGAAGCAGCCTTTGAGCGGCATCAGAGCTGCGAGGGTCGGGGTTTCGGTTGCCGGCTCGGACCTCGTCTGGTGCATCCGACGCCGTGCCCTTCCGTGTCACATGACCTCACTGTTCCTGGGTCGGCCGGTGACGCCGATGGCCAATACCGCATCATAGAACCCCAAGGTCCAAGACGTGGCGTCCGTTCCGTCAGACGGAGAGAACAGCCGGTACATGAAGACATCGCCAAGGAAGGTGGGCGCTTGTGCGAGAGCCGCGGCGATCACAGGCGACTGCATACGGTCAAGGTCGGGCTTGATCTCCACGTAGACCGCCGCGTCTTGGGACAGCCGTCTCCCGACGTGATGGAAGAAGAGACCCCGCACGATCTTGTCGAGCACCCGGTTGACCCGGGTGGTGTCGAGCTCCAGTCCCTCGGCGGTGCCCAGATAGATGCCGCCTGGGCTATAGACATCGACGGGGCGTGCTTTCTCAAGGAGCGCCAAGGCCAACCCGGTGCGTCGCCGCCGGCCGCTGCGATGATCTTCGGCAAGTCGATCGAGGACGCGATTGGCGGTCGCGCTGTGCGCCGTAGCCTCGGCGAGGATCGCGACGAGGAAGTACTCCTCGTCCCTTGAGAGCCCGTTGTTGCACGTGTAGCAAGCAGGCACCCTGATGTAGCCGGTTTCGGGAGCGTGCTCGAAGAGACCCTCGGGGACGACGTGGTCCTCGGTGTCTGCCTCATTCTGGACGCAGTACACGCACACCTGGCTCACGGCTTCTCTCTCCGACGCGTCGAACGCACAGTCTTGTTCCCGCAGTCGCGAGCACCCGGGGATCGCCCCCACGAAGCGGCTGGCGCGACTGCGTGACCCCAGCTGGACCAAACCGCGGGTCGCAACTATGCAGATTGTACGCGAACTGGTGGCGGCGGGGACGGGTTTGGGGAGCGTGCGGCGCCAGCCGCAGGTGGGGTTGGACGCAAGCGTCGGGCGGCTGGGGCGGATGGCGGTGGAGGGGGGAGGTTTCGTGGATCTGGGGGCCCTGGGAGACACACCTCGGACGGGAGAGGGCCCAGATGCGCTCCGGTCGCCCGGCCGACCCGTCCCCGGGTCGACCGTTGCCTGCCTGCGCGTCCGTTGCCGCTCAGGCGGACCGCCTCCATAACGGAGGCAGACTGGGGTAGCCATGGCGACGCTGAACATCAAGAGCCTACCCGAGAAGCTCTACCGCCGCTTTCGGAAGCGCGCGCTCGCGTTGCATCGGTCCATCGCCCAGGAGGTCACGCACGTCCTGTCCGAGGCCCTCGAGGCCCCCGCGCCGCGGTCGATCCTGGCATTGCGCGGGCTAGGCAAGGAGCACTGGGCTGGCATCGAAGCGACCGAGCACGTCGACGCCGAGCGGCGCTCGTGGGACTCGTAGACGATGCGCGGGGTGGGCCGGCAAGGCACCCCCATCCCGTCCCTTCGCGTGGTCGCGACCCACACAGTTGCGGGCGGCTGCTCGGCGCTCGGCTTCTGACACGTCAGTCTCCCGGCTAGGCAAACAGCCGTTCAACGACCGCCATGGGAAGGTACAACTTGTGCGCCTGAGCCGAGAAGCTGATGAAGCCGTAACGCCGGTAGAACGAGACGGCGCTATCGTCTTTCGCGTCCACGACCACGGCCACCGAGGCCACTTGGCGCGATGCGTCGAGAGCCCTGCGCAAGGCATCCATCAAGAGGTGTTCGCCGGCACCCTTGCCGCGCAGCAGCCTGTCGACTGCCAGGCGGCCCAGCAGCGTAGCGGGGACCCGAGGGTACTTCGGAAGCGTCCGTGCCACCGCATCCGGCCACGCGCCGACCTCGACGCTCAGGGCCGAAAGGGTGTAGTAGCCGAGGACCTGGAGGCCCTTGCCTTCACAGAGAACAAACGCAACCGCGACGCGTCTGCGCACGTCCTGTCCCGCCTGCTCTCGGAGATAGCGGTCGAGAGCGTCAACGCCACAGGAGAACGTCGAACGGTCATGCGGCCTGCCGAGCGGCTCGACGCGCAGGTCCGCCAGACTGGGGTTCGGCACTCACAGTCCCGTGCGTTTCCGGTAGCGCTTGACCGCGCGCACCAGAGCCTTCGAAGGGGCGGGGGAAGAGAGCAAGGCGGACACGAAGGCCTGGCGATCACGCTCACTCAGGCGCAAGGACTCGTGCGCGCGCACGGTGTCGAGTGCCGCCTCCTGGGCGCTCGCAATCAGGAAACCGGTTAGAGATCGGCCCTGCAGCTCGGCGGCCCGCACAAAGAGATCCTTCTGGGCCTTGCTAATTCGCGCCTCCAGCCGTTCGGGTCGCGCGCGCTTCGCGGGAGCATTCGTCCGTGTATCCGTCCTGAGCATGGCCACCTCCCGTCACTGTCGATCACCGCCCAGGCCGACTGTACGGCCTGCAGCCGTACAAGTCAAAGACTGGATCCGCCGGCGCGACCGGTCCGGTCCAGCCGCTGGTGGAGTCGCAGCGAGGCGACCGTCATCGCGCGCAGTTGCGAACGACCGTGAACGGCCGTCGATCCCCGGCCTTCGGATTCTCCAGCTCGTGGACTACGTGAAGGCCAAAGGGCAGTAGCCTGTCGCGGGACGGCTGTAATGCGAGCCCGGCTGGTTCGAGCGTCGGCCTTCAGCGTTCTGCAACCTGGGCGATGCCGCTTCGTTGGGTCTTCGTGGCCTGCGTTAGTCGGGGCCGCAGCAAGATGCGCAGCAGGATGCTCTGGAAGGTGGGCTCGTTGTAGATCCCATGGTGATCGGCTTGCCCGAAGAAGATGTGGGAAAGCTCGGCTAGGCCGCTGCCGCTCTCCGCGCCGTCGGCCTCGGGCAGGTGGGCCGCCAGGGCGCTGCGGCGGGTCACCCGGCCGTCTCCGGCCTCGAACATGAGATCCGCCTCGGCCTGGGTCCGGGGTTCGAAGCGCGGAGCCGCGCCAAACCCGTCAGGCAGCACGGCTCGGGCCAGGGTGGGGAGGCAGTCTCCGCCCAAGAGGTAGGTCCTGGCGGGGCAGGGGGCTTCGGGTTGAGCGGTCAAGGCCGAGTGGAAGACCCGGGCCCGGTCCAGCGCCGCCTTCAGGAAGGCGCGATTCGAAACGGGGTCGCCAACCCCTGGATCGGCGTTGCGGCGATGGGGACCGTAGGGCCCAAGCCCCCGCGCCTCCCAGAACCCGGGGTCGTGCAGGTCGGCGGCCGCCGGTTTCCCCCGCGAGTCGATGAGGCAGGGGGCCTCGGACGGGGGCAGCAACTGGTAGATGGACGGCATGCCGGCGATCACCGATGCCGCCAGCGTAGTCGAGGAGAAGCCCACCCGGCTGCCGTTCAGGATGGCGTCCAGGGAGGGGACGCTGCCCGAGTTAGGCGTGGCCACCAGGAGCAGGCTCTCGATGCGCCGGGCGCCGGCCCAGGTCACCGGGCCGCCGGGCTCAGCGCCCCCGTAGCGCAGGTAGTAGCGACCCACCAGGCCGCCCATGCTGTGAGCCAGCAGGTTGACCCTGAGGCCCGGGTCGCCCACGGCTTCGGCCAGGGCGTCCAGGGTTTCGCCCAACCGGCGCGCGGAGTGCACCAGGTCGCGGCGCCAGTCGTAGGTGAAGATGTGGTACTGAAGCCGGTGCTCGAGGTCGCGACGGAGGCCAGCCCGCTCCAGCAGCGCGACCAGATCGGCGTACTCGGTGAAGCCGAATAGCCGGGGGAGCACGGCGTCGACGCCCAACAGGCCGTAGGGCGTGAGGTCATCCTGCCGCGCCTCGAAAGGCAGGGTTGGCGGGAGCCTCAGATCATGGGAGCCGAAGGCGTTGCCGGCATTCAGCCACACCCGCGTGCCATCCGGGCGAACCAGACCGCTGCCGAGAATGCCCGGCACCACCACGGTCGGGGGAGCTGACGCGCCATCTTGCGGGTAGCGGACAAGTCGCGGGTCGAGGCGACGGCGCCGGCGGGTGGAGGCGCCCAAGACCAGGGCTCCGAGACTGGCGGTCGCGAGCCCAGCCAGGAAGGGCAGCCAGGGCGCGCTCGGCTGTTGTCGCTTCGCCACGCCGCCATTCTATACGCGGCGCCCGAAGTGAATTCGGTCGCCGCTATGAAGCCGGGGGTTCCCACCCCCGGGGCCCCCGGGACGCCGGTGCGGAGGAGTCGTCTCGATTCCTCAAGGGGCTTGGGTCGGTGTATCCTTCCGTTCCTTCAGGCTGCCGCGGCCCGTGGAACGTACGAGCGGCCTGCGTTCCTGACCATTTCCACGAGCCGAAAGGACTGTCCATGAAAACCGTTGTCACCGCGGCCCTGCTCTCCGCGGCCATCTTCACCGGGTGCCGCGCCGGCGCCCAGGACAAACCCAAAGATGAAGCGCAGAAGCCGGCCGCTGCGGCTGCCGCCGACGATCAGAAGACCTTCTACGCTCTCGGCGTCTTTCTGAGCCAGCGGGTCACCTCCTTCGCCATGACGCCCGAGGAACTGGAGCAGGTGAAGAAGGGTCTCGCCGACGGCGTGACCGGCAAGACCGGCGACTTCCAGGTCGAGACCTACATGCCCAAGCTGCAGGAGCTGTCGCAGAAGCGAGCTGCGGCCGTTGCCCAAGTGGAGAAGGAGAAGGCGAAGGCTTTCGAAGAGGCGGCCGCCAAGGAGACTGGCGCCACCAAGACGGCCTCCGGCTTGGTCTTCAAGAGCCTGACCGCGGGCACCGGGGCCAGCCCCGTACCGACCGACGTCGTCAAGGTGCACTACAAGGGCACGCTCACGAACGGCCAGGAGTTCGACAGCTCCTACACGCGCAATGCCCCCGCCGAGTTCCCGCTTAACGGCGTGATCCCCTGCTGGACCGAGGGGGTGGGGAAGATGAAGGTGGGGGAGAAGGCCAAGCTGGTCTGCCCCTCGTCGATCGCCTACGGCGACGGCGGACGTCCGCCGAAGATCCCCGGTGGGGCCACCCTGGTGTTCGAGGTCGAGCTGCTCGAGATCAAGGCCAAGCCCGAGGCCAAGCCGGCGGGCGAGGTCAAGCCTAACAAGTAGCGAGAGGGCCCGAGCCCGGAACCGGAGCGTCCGGGCTCGGGAGCCGCACCCGGACAGGCTTCTTTGGAGGCGACGTTGAAGATTCACGAATACCAAGGCAAGGCGGTGTTGGCCTCCTTCGGGCTGACGGTTCCCCGAGGCAAGGTGGCCTACAAGGCGGCTCAGGCCGTCGAGAACGGGAAGGAGCTGGGCTTCCCGGTGGTGGTGAAGGCGCAGATCCACGCCGGGGGCCGGGGCAAGGGCGGTGGCGTCAAGGTGGCGAAGAACGCCGAGGACTGCGAGGCGATCGCCAAGGCCATGCTGGGCATGACGCTCAGGACCCACCAAACGGGACCCGAGGGAAGAATCGTCAGGCGCTTGCTGATCGAGGAGGGCATGAACCTCGAAGGCGCCCGCGAGATGTATCTGGCGATCATCCTGGATCGGGCCAGCGGCTGCCCGGTGGTGATGGCCTCCTCGCAGGGTGGAATGGACATCGAGGAGGTCGCCGCCAAGGACCCCTCGGCGATCCTGAAGGAGGTCGTGAACCCCGCGGTCGGCCTGCAGCCGTTTCAGGCCCGCAAGCTGGCCTTTGGCCTGGGCCTGCCTGCCGCGGTGCTCGGCAAGGCGGTGACCTTCATGCAGGCGCTCTACCGGGCTTTCGAGGGCCTGGACGCCTCGCTGGTCGAGATCAACCCGTTCCTCTACACCAAGGACGGCGCGCTCCTGGCGCTCGACGCCAAGGTGAACCTGGACGACAACGCGCTCTACCGCCATTCCGACTTGCTGGAGCTGCGCGATCTCGACGAAGAGGCGGCCCTGGAGGTCGAGGCCTCGAAGTTCAGCCTGAACTACATCAAGCTGGAGGGCGGCGCGGTGGGCTGCATGGTGAACGGGGCCGGCCTGGCCATGGCTACCATGGACATCATCAAGCTGGCCGGCGGCAGCCCCGCCAACTTCCTGGACGTGGGCGGGGGCGCCAGCGCGGAGCAGATCCGAAACGCCTTCCGCATCCTGCTGGCCGATCCCGACGTGAAGGCGGTGCTCATCAACATCTTCGGCGGCATCCTGCGCTGCGACGTGCTGGCCGAGGGCGTCATCGCCGCGGTCAAGGAGCTGAACGTCAAGGTGCCGGTGGTGATCCGCATGAAGGGCAACAACGAGGAGAAGGGCAAGGCCATGCTCAAGGAGTCGGGCCTCAACTTCGAGACCGCCGACAACATGACCGAAGCCGCTCAGAAGGCGGTCGCCGCGGCAGGAGGCAAGCGATGAGCGTCCTGGTGGGCAAGAACACGCGGCTCCTGGTCCAGGGGATGGGCAAGCACGGGACCTTCCACGCCATCGGCTGCCGTGACTACGGGACCAACGTGGTGGGCGGCGTCAGCCCCGGCAAGGGCGGCACCACCACCGAGGGCTTCCCGCTCTTCGACAGCGTGAGCGAGGCGGTGCGCAAGACGGGAGCCAACACCTCGGTGGTCTTCGTGCCGCCGCCGGGCGCTGCCGACGCCATCATGGAGGCGGCGGACGCGGGCATCGCGGTCGTGGTGTGCATCACCGAGGGCATTCCGACGCTGGACATGGTGAAGGCCGCCCAGTTTCTGAAGGGCCGTCCCACCCGGTTGATCGGGCCCAACTGCCCGGGGATCATCTCGCCGGGAGAGAAGTGCAAGATCGGCATCATGCCCGGCCACATTCATCTGGGTGGCTCGGTAGGCGTCGTCAGCCGCAGCGGGACCCTCACCTACGAGGCGGTGGCCCAGCTCACCGAGCTGGGGATCGGCCAGTCCACCTGCATCGGCATCGGCGGCGATCCCATCATCGGCACCAACCACACCGATGCGCTCCGGTTGTTTGGCGACGATCCCGACACCAAGGCCATCGTGATGATCGGTGAGATCGGGGGCAGCGCGGAGGAGGAAGCCGCCGCCTTCGTGAAGCAGAACGTCAAGAAGCCGGTGGTGGGCTTCATCGCCGGCCAGACGGCGCCCCCGGGCCGGCGCATGGGCCACGCCGGCGCCATCATCGCGGGGGGCAAGGGCACCGCCGCCGAGAAGATGAAGGCCATGCAGGAGGCCGGGATCCAAGTGGTCAAGTCGCCCGCCGACATCGGCGCGGCGCTGGCCAAGGCGATCAAGTAGCCAACGAACATCGACCACATGTGGTGAATTGGCGAGGAGCTGGGAGTTGAAGGAAAGAACGTTCTCGATCATCAAGCCGGATGCGGTTGCGGCCAAGCAGGCGGGCGAGATCCTGGCCAGGCTCGAAAAGGCAGGGTTCGCGGTTCTGGCCCTACGGATGCGGAGTCTGACCCGCAAGGAGGCAGAAGGCTTCTACCACGTCCACCGCGAGCGCCCCTTCTTTGGCAGCCTGTGCGACTTCATGTCCTCGGGGCCCTGCATCACCATGGTGCTGGAGGGCGAGAACGCCATCTCCCGGCTGCGGGAGATCATGGGCGCCACCGACCCGGCCAAGGCGGCGGCGGGGACCATTCGCAAGGACTTCGCCTCGTCGATCGAGGCCAACGTGATCCACGGCTCCGACGGGCCGGACACCGCCCGCTTCGAGATCGGCTACTTCTTCCCGGGTATCGAGCTCTAGTTGGCGCAGGCGCCGGCGACGACCTTCTCCTCCGCGTAGCAGAACTTGGCGAGAGTGTCGTCGGTCTTCTTGCCGAACTCGTGCAGGACGAAGGTCAGGTCGCAGACCGTAGGCTTGTCCTTGAGGCCCGCCCTGATGAAAAGGGGAGCCTTCGCCACCGCCGTGTCGCCGGCCTTCATGGTCTTGAGCCTGACATCGAAGGCGGTCATGCGGTCGCTGACTGAGCGTTCGCCGGCCTTGCACGACGCCTCGATCTTCACCCGCCTGTTGCCGGCGATCTCCTCGGCGAGCTTGGCGATGAAGGTCACGTTGATGTAGTGGTCGCCTTTGTTGGCCCCCAGGGCGTTGACCCTGTGGATGACGTTCACCTCGCTGACAGCGATCTTGGCTTCTTCGGTGGCCGGGGCTTCGCCTCCAAGGGCCACCAGGCAGGCGAACGAGAGCAGGGCAAGAATGGGCACGGGGCGGCCTCCTTCCGGCTCACCCCGCAGGACCGGGGCGCCGATCCTGTCCCGGGGGGAGGGAGCCTCGATCATAGCCCACCTGGGCCGGGGCCTGTCGGGGGAAGCGCGGGTCGGCGCCAAAAAGGAAAGGCCGGGCGGCTGACTGGGGCCGACCGGCCTTCAAACCGTTGGATTCCGCCGCCGACTACTCGCAGTCGCCTTCCGACACCTTGCCGTCGCGGTAGCAGAAGGTGGCGATGGGCTTGTCCCCGTATTTCCTGCCAAAGGTGTGGAGCTCGAAGCGCATCTTGCACTGGTCGATCTCGTCCTGGACGCGATCACTCATGAAGAGGGTGGCGCTCCCGTCCTTGCTGTCGCCCTTGCTCATTCGCTGCACCGAGATGCCGGTGAAGCTGTCGGTGCGGAGCGTCCGGTCGCCAGCCTTGCAGGTGGCATTGATCTGGAGGGACTTCTTGGAGGTGATGTACTCCTCGACCGTGAAGTTGAACTTCACGGAGAGGTAGTGGGTGCCCTTGGTCGAGCTGACCTTGGGGAGCACCCGAACGTCGCTGATGGTGGCCTCGTTGGCCGCTGTCGCCGTGAAAGCGATTCCGAGGGCCAGGGCGCAGGTGGCCCCAAGCGTGGCACGAACGCGCATTTGGTTGACTCCTTGAATGGGTGGATACCAAAACCGGGGAGCGAACCGCCGCCCCCGAAATCGACCCCTATCATAACCCACCTGTCCAGTGTGCAGGATCACAAGTCGAAAGGCGCTCACGTTACGGCGGCGGGGGCCAGGGGGCAGGGGCGCCGGTTGCGCAGGCGGGCGGCCCGTGAAATCCTTGGCGGCCACTCGAGGCAAGGGAGGCTCTCAAGATGGCCATCAAGTCGGACCGCTGGATCCGGCGCATGGCGCTGGAGCAGGGGATGATCGAGCCCTTCTGCGAGGAGCAGGTGCGCGCCGGCGTCGTGTCCTACGGGCTCAGCTCCTACGGCTACGACGTCCGGATCGCCGACGAGTTCAAGATCTTCACCAACATCAACTCCACCATCGTCGACCCCAAGCAGTTCGACCCCCGATCTTTCGTGGACTTCAGGGGCGACGTCTGCATCATCCCGCCCAACTCGTTCGCCCTGGCTCGGACCGTGGAGTACTTCCGCATCCCGCGCAACGTGCTCACCGTCTGCGTGGGCAAGTCCACCTATGCGCGCTGCGGGATCATCGTGAACGTGACCCCGTTCGAGCCGGAGTGGGAAGGGATCGTGACCCTGGAGGTCTCCAACACCACCCCGCTGCCGGCGAAGATCTACGCCAACGAGGGCATTGCTCAGGTCTTGTTCTTCGAAGGCGATGAGCCCTGCGAGACGTCCTACGCCGACAAGCGGGGCAAGTACCAGGCGCAGCAGGGGCTCACGCTCCCCAAGCTGTAGCCTTCGCCGAACGCAAGCTGTCGGCAACGAGCGAGGTAACAGCCATGGTCCAAGAGACGGTGACGATGGAAGGCCACCTGATCGACTCCGACATCCTGCGCCGCGCCTTCGCGCGGATCGTGGGGGACGGGGGCGAGTTCGAGATCCAGGAGTTCCGGGTCGGCAAGACCAACGCCCAGCCGTCCTTCGTCAGCCTGGCGGTGAAGGCCAGGGACCCTCAGGTGCTCGACCAGATCCTCCAGGAGCTTTCGTACCTGGGGGCCACCACGGAGCTGGGCGACGCTCGCTTTGCGCCGGCGGAGGCGGACGGGATCCTGCCCGACGAGTTCTACTCCAGCAGCAACTTCGACACCTTCGTGCGGGTCGAGGGCCAGTGGCACGCGGCCAAGGATCAGAAGATGGACTCGGCCCTGGTGCTGCGCGAGGGCGCGCCCTGCTGCGTGAAGCAGGGGCTGGTGAGGAAGGGCGAGCCGGTGGCTTTGCGAGGTCCCGGCATCCGGGTGCGACCGCCGGAGCGCAGCCGGGACTTCTCGGTCTTCGGCTTCATGAGCAACGACATCTCGGCGGAGATCAACAAGGGCATTGCCATCACCGGGACCGCCCGGGAGCTGAAGAAGGCCCGGGCGGCGGGGGAGAAGATCGTGGTGGTGCCCGGCCCGGCGGTGGTCCACTCGGGAGGCGATCTCGCGCTCGCCCGCTTGGTGCGGGCGGGCTGGGTGGACGTGCTGCTCACCGGCAACGCCTTCGCCGTCCACGACCTGGAGAAGTCGATCTTGAAGACCAGCCTGGGGGTCTGCCAGATGAGCGGGCGGGCCGTGGAGGGGGGCAGCCGCAATCACCTGTTCGCCATCAACGCCGTGAACCGTGTGGGTGGCATCCGTCAGGCGGTGGAGAGCGGGCTGGTCAACTCGGGGGTGATGTTCGAGCTGGTCAGGCGGGGCACTCCCTTCGTGCTGGCGGCGTCGATCCGGGACGATGGGCCGCTCAAGGACGTGATCACCGACACCGTGGCGGCGCAGAAGGCCTACCTGGAGGCGCTGCGCGGCGCCGGGGTGTGCCTGATGCTGGCCTCCGCCCTTCACTCCATCGCGGTCGGCAACCTGCTGCCGGCGCGGGTCAAGACGGTGTGCGTGGACATGACCGAGTCGGTGCCGGTGAAGCTCTCGAACCGGGGCAGCATGCAAGCCATCGGTCTGGTCACCGACGTCGGCTTCTTCCTGGAACGCCTGGAGGCGGAACTTGCAGCGGGCGTAGCGCGCTAGAATCCGCGCCGATGGCTGGCCAACTCCGGGCCCGGCGCCACCCGCCGCGAGTGGCGGTGATCGACATCGGCTCCAACTCCGGCCGGGTGGTGGTGTTCGGCCTGGATCCCGCCGGCCACCTCAGGATCCTGGCCAGCACCCGGGCCGCCCTCCGCCTGGTCCGCGACCTGGACCAGCGAAGCCGCCTGAGCCCCGGCGCCATGGAGCGGACCCTGGAGGCGCTCCAGGACTTCCAGGCCATGGCGCTAGGTGCAGGCGCCGAGCGAACCCTGGCGGTGGCGACGGCGGCGGTCCGGGACGCGGAGAACGGCCGGGAGCTGATCGAGCGGATCCGCCGCCTGTTGGGTCTCAAGGTGGTGGTCATCGGCGGTCGTGAGGAGGCGCGCGCGGGTCTTCAGGGGGCTCTGCACGGCCTGGAGGTGGAGGACGGGCTGCTCTTCGACCTGGGCGGGGGCAGCCTGCAGGTCACCCGGTTCCGAAAGCGGCGGCCGGGCCGGGCGGTGAGTCTCGCCTTGGGTGCCCTCCGCCTGAGCGGCGCCTTCTTGCAGGGCGACCCTCCGCGCCCCCCGGATCTCCGTCGCCTGCGAGCCCACGTCCGGCGGTTGCTTCGGGACGCGGGTGTGCCCCGGCTGGGCCGCGGCGAGAGCCTGGTAGGGACCGGCGGCACCGTCCGCAACCTGGCCAAGGTCGATCTCAGATCGCGGCCCTACCCGGTGTCGCGCTTGCACGGCTACCGGCTCTCCGCCGAACGCGTTCGCGAGATCGCCCGGCTCCTGGCCACCACCCGGCTGCGCAAGCGGGCCGCCATCCCCGGGCTCTCGGACGACCGGGCCGACTCGATCGTGGCGGGAGCCCTGGTGGTCGAGGGGCTGCTGGAATCGGTAGGTGCGGAGGAGATCCTGGTCTCCGGCCAGGGGGTTCGGGAAGGGCTCGCCTACGGCCTGCTGAAGGACGGGGTGCCGGCCCCGCATCGGGTGCGGGAGGCCGCGCTTCTGTCGCTGGCGAGCCGCTTTCGGGACTGGAGGCCGGATCGCGCGGAACGCCGGCGTCGTTTGGCGTCGACCTTGATGCGCGCCCTCGAGCCCTTGGCCAAGCCGGAGATCCGGGAGGCGCTGGACGATGCCGCGCGCCTGCTGGACGTCGGGCGGGCGGTGGACTTCTTCGATCGGCATCGACACCTGGCCGACATGGTGATGGCCACCGAGCTGAACGGGTTCTCCCATCGGGAGATCGCTCTCCTGGCGGCTCTCTTGCGCCGGGCGGGGGACCCGCGCTCCGAACCCAGGGACCTGGCGCCTCTGATCAGAAGCGCGGATCGGGACCGGATCGAGCGGGCCGCGGTCCTGTTGTTGCTGGCCGACGACATCGAGGAACGCTGTCCCCGCGGAAGACCCATCACCCTTCGCTGCCGAGTGGGCAAGCGGCAGGTGACGGTGACGGTGCCGAGTCTCGCCGGCTGGCGTCCCCGCGGCGTCGGACCGCGCTTCCAGCGCGCCTTCGGGAAGGTCCTGGTGGTGGTCCCAGGCGGGACTCGATAGGTTCACCACGGACGGTAGCTGTCAGCGGACAGCGATCAGCTCTCAGCTACGACAGCCGCGAGAGGCTGGAGCGGCAACGTCCGCCCGCTGCTCGTACTGTCTCCAGCCTCGTACCTCGCGGTAGCTGATAGCTGACGGCTGCCGTTCTACTCCTCGGCCAGGAACGGAT
>DATECU010000150.1:0-4992 GCA_035286745.1 Vicinamibacteria bacterium
GAGAGCGGGGAGGAATTGGGTCTCCAGGTATTCCGGGTCCTGGGTGAAGGCCTCACGATCCGGGATGTCGGCAGTGATTCCCCGGTCCTGCTTGAGAACGCGAACGATCTCGCGGGCGAGCCACCACAGGAAGCGGTCGAGGCTGGTGTGGGTGCGGCCCTGGAGATCGAAGAAGACCGGGATATAGCGCTCGGGGAGGTGGTGGGGAAGCTGCTTGAGGACCGAGGTCTTGCCGACTCGGCGTTGCCCGTGGAGGACGAGGATGTGGTCGGCGTACTGGCCGGAGAGGCTGCGCTCAATCCAGGTGAAGACGTCCTCCCGGCCGAAGAACATCCTGGCTTCGGTGACGGGGGCGCCGGCGATATAGGGATTGAGGAGTTCGGCCACGCAGGGCCTTCTTCCGGCCGTCCGGGCCAGCCCCGGGGGGATGGGCGCCGAACGAGCGCCTGAATCATAGGGGCGCTCAAGAAGTGAGTCAACCTGTGACCCAACTTCCACAGCCCGGGAGGTAACCAGGCCGCGTCAGATCAGCTTGGATAGCGCCACCCCGGCGATCATCTCGAAGGAGACTTCCTTGAGGACGGTAGCCAGGATGGGCCAGTACTTCTTCTTGAAGCGGGGAAGCGTGCCTCTCACCGGCTGGAGACGCTCATGTCCTCCCTCGGTGAGCCAGGCCTCGACGGAGGCCGGGCTTTCCTCCTGCCCCGCCGGGGCCACCACCTCGCGCGCCAGCCACCGTTCGAAGGCCGGGGAGAATAGCCCGTAGGCCGAGTCCTGCGTCAGGAGTAGGCCGCGCTTCCCCAAAGAAACCACGTCGAGCGAGGCTCGAGGGTGAAGGCGCTTGAGGTTTTCGAGGGTCGGAATGGTCTGGCGGGAAGGCTTGGCGAGGCCCAGGCCGAGGGCGGCGAGCAAGGTGATCTTCTCGCTCTCCGGAGAGTGGGACCAGAGATAGGTGAGGTGGGCATCGGCCTGCTCATCGAACCGGTCGGCGGCGAAGGCGCGCAGCTCCTCTCCTGCCAGGCCCTGGCCTTTGCCTTCGACGAGGTAGTGGCCAGCCATCTGTAGAAAGAACGGATGGCCGCCTCCGAGGCGGGCAATGATGGCCTTCTCCTCAGGGCTGAGGGCGGTCTCCGCCGCGCCGGCGCAGCCGGCAAGAAGCTCCTCGGCCTCCTCGGGGGCGAAGGGCCGCAGGACGACGTTGGCGAAGATGTTGAAGAAGGGCGAGCCCTTGAGCTCCTCCGAGTGACAGAGATCGACCAGCTCGCGCCGCGTGGCCGGGACGAGCGAGAGGCTGTAGTGGATGGCCAGGGCGCGCAGGCCGCCGAAGAAGTCGGCGCCGAAATTCGCGTTCTGGGTAACGTACTCGAACTCGTCCATGAGAAGAACGACGTTCAGCCCGCGCTGGGCCACGCCTTCAAAGAGGTCCTCGAGATCGAAGAAATCGAGGCCGCCCTGCGCGGCGAGCTCCTCGAAGCGGCGGGCGAGGTCGGGGTCGCAGGCGCTGCGGGCCATCCGGGTGAGCACCCTCTGCCAGAACCGCTGTGGGGTGATATCGGTCAGGCCCTGGAAATCGAGGTAGACCAGGCAATACTGCTCGGGCGGCATGCCGAGCGTGGGGGCGACGTCCGCGTGGGCGATGTAGTTGAGCAGCGACGTCTTACCCATGCGGCGCTCGCCGACGAGCGAGGTGCTCTCGTGGGCGCTGGAGAGCAGCCGGCTGGTGATCTGGCGGATCTCCGCCTTGCGGCCGTAGAAGCAGGCCGGGTCGCGGATCGGGTTGCCGAAGGTGAAGGGGTTGGCCGGCATGTCGATATCGCCCTCAGGGAATAGTGAGGTAGGTGATGTCCCAGAAGCGGACGTTGTCGAACTCGACCTCGGTGAGACCCGACCCCGAGTTCAGAGTGATGGTATGCCAGTCTCCCCGCATCGTGCTGTCGTCTCGGTAGGCGACGGGCTGGCCGTTGAGATACACCGCCGCCTGGTCCCGCCATGCGATCACCGTCACCCGGGTCGGCTCTGAGAGGAGCAAGATAGGCAACTCCCCGGACTCGAGTTCGATCGCCTCCTCAGGCGGCCCCCATCGCTTCCAGGTCCATTGGTCGCCGCCCGAAGTACCGCCACGAGGTCTGATCTGGAAGCCCTCCCATGAGCCCTCCAGGCCTCCCAGCCGGAAGAACAAACCAACTTCGTCCGAGACATCGAGTCGCCGCGGGATGATGTCGAACTGAAACACGAAGTGGGCGGTGTCCCAGCGCCTTCCAAGATAGAGATCGCCTTCAGTGACTGTGAACCGCATCGCGCCATCGATCCAGTCGACCCCTTCGAGCGGCCCGCCCCAGGTTTCGTCGAAGGTGGAGAAATCATCCTCGAACACGGGGGTGCGGTCCTCAACCGCCTCCAGGATCGGCTCGGCGAAGTCGGTGACCCAGGCTGGGGTATCCGTGGCGGCCGTTGCCGTGGGAGGCGGGGCCTCGGCCTCTTGAGTGGCAGGCGGGGCTGTGTAATCGGTGATGTCCCAGAAGCGCACGTTGTCGAAGTCGATCTCGCTGAGCCCCGAAGCCGAGCTTAGGTTGAAGGAGAGCCAGTCTCCCCGCATGGTGCTGGCGTCCCGGTAGGCCACGGGCTGGCCGTTGAGATACACCGCCGCCTCGTCCTGCCACGCGATCACCGTGACGGTGGTTGTCTCCGAGAGGCGCAAGATGGGCAGCTCCCCGGACGCGAGAACCCTCTGCTCACCGGCCCCCTCTGGATCTCGGCTCCAGTCCCATTGATCACCGCCCGAAGTACCGCCAGCGGCGTTGATCGTGAAGGCCTCAAATGATACCGACTCTGGGCCTCCCATCCGGAATATGACACTAAGGCTGTCCGAGGCATCGAGTCGCCGGGGGACGATATCGAACTGAAACACGAAGTCGGCGGTGCCCCACTGCCTACCAAGACCGAGACTGCCTTCGGTGACCGTGAACCGCATCGCGCCGTCGATCCAGTCGACCCCTTCCTGCGGCCACGGGACCCAGCCTGCGTCGAAGGTGGAGAAATCGTCCTCGAATACCGGGGTTATGCCCTCGATCGCCTGCAAGATCGGCTCGGCGAAGTCGGCCACCCAGGACGGAGTGGTTGTGGCGGCCGTCTCCGCCAGTGGCAAGGGCGTCGGGGCGAGCTCCCAGCGGAAGACGCCCTCGGGCGTGGCGGCGTAGAGGACGCCCGGGTTCAGCGGGTCGACCACAAGGGAGTAGACGATCGTGTCGGCGTCAAACCAGCCGGCCACAGGCGCCCAGGAAGCGCCGCGGTCTTCGGAGATGTACGCGCCGGCGTCCGTGGCAGCGTAGATTGTGTCGGGGTCTGACGGACTACGGGTGAGCGTGTTGACGAAGAGAGTCTCCAGGCCATCGTTGCTGGGGCTCCACGACTGGCAGCCATCGAAGCTGGCGAGCACACCCTGCCCCCGGGTGGCCACGAGCGGCCTGTCGCCGTCGTGCGGGTTGATGAGAGCCCGGGAGCTGGCCCGGGAGGTGAACGCCCCCGTCCACGGACAGGCTGTCCAGCTGCGCCCGGCGTCATCCGAGCGATAGAGTTCGAGGTCGCCGATCGCGTACACCCGGTCCGCACCGCTCGGGTCGAACGCGAGCCGGGCGTCGTAGATGCTGTCCATGCCTGGGGTGAGCTGCCAGGTCTGGCCGCCATCGGTGGAGAGGTAGGCGGACTGGCCCCGGCTGTACAGGGAGTAGACCCATCCGTCGAGGCTCGGGTGGACGGCCAGCCTGCCCGCGCCGATGGGAGGCACGGAACGCTCGTCCCAAGTGGAACCGGCGTCCGATGACTGCCACAAGCGCTCACCGTCGGTGGCGTACGCGGTCTGTCCATCGGGCTGGATGGCCCAGGATGCGTGGCCCGGTGCGGAGAGGGCCTCCCAGTCGAAGGCGTTCACGCCGGAGCTCGCAACCCAGCTCGAGTCGCCCGAAGCGTAGAGCCGCGGCCCGGAACCCGAGACCATGGTGAGGTCCAGGTGGGCCAAGGGCAGGCCGCTGCTCTGCTCCGTCCAGTTCAGGCCGAGATCCGTCAAGACGAAGAGGCCGTCCGAGGTCCCCGCGTAGTAGGCGCCGAGGTCCTCGGATGTGATCATGAGGACGTAGACATAGGAGGGGGGTCCTTCAACTGTGATTTCACGCCAGGTGTTCCCGCCGTCGGAGGTGCGCAGCACCGTGGCACCCCAAGCGCAGTAGGCCGCCGACTCATCGTTGGGGTCCGCCGCAAGCACACATGGGTGGTCCAGTACCTGGCGCCATGTCGCTCCGCCATCACTGCTTGCATAGGTTGGCCCGTCCCTGCCGGAGACATACAGGTGCTCGCCGATCACAGGGTCGATGGCCAGCTGGTTGGGGCTAATCCACTCCCCCTCCAAGGAGAGGAGAACGGTCCAGGTCTGCCCTCCATCTTGCGATACGTGAACGGCCGGACTCTCGCCCGATGAGGTGGCATAGAGGGTGCCCGGTTCCAGGGGGTGGGGGACCAGGTTTGTGAATTGGAGTCCCTCGGTTGCGTGCTCGATCCAGATCTCGCCGCCGTCCAACGACTCGTACATGGTATTGCCGTCGGCTAACCAGAGCTGATTCCGATCCCCCGGGTTGAGAATCACCAAGCTCACCCAGTCACTACTATGCTCCAGGTCGATGCCCTGGTTGATCGGCTCCCAGTTGGCGCCGCCGTCGGTCGAGCGGTACACCCCACCCAACTCCACGCCCGCATAGAGAGTGTTCGGATCCCCCGGATCGACGACCAGGGAGGAAATAGCGGCCCGATCCAACCCGCTGCGGGCCGGCTGCCAGGTCTGGCCGCGATCGTCCGAGCGGTAGACGCCGGCGCGGGAGGTGCCCAGGTAGAGGAGATCGGGGTTCGAAGGGACCTGGGCGATGGCTGTGATCTCATCGAAGGGGAAGGAGTAGCCGCTCCAATTCGGGTCAGCCTGGGCGGGCAAAGCCTGTTGCAGGGCCT
>DATECU010000151.1:0-7880 GCA_035286745.1 Vicinamibacteria bacterium
TGATCGGGTGACTTGAGTGGCGTCAGGGGTTCGCTTTGAGGGAGCGGGCGACCAGACCCATGCCGCCGGCGAGCAACACCAGCATGATGACGGTGTGGAAGAGGCTGGTCGGCGCGAAGAAGATCTGGAGGTTCATGAGAATGCCCAGAAAGATGATGAACGCACCCCCAGCCGTGAGCAGCCAGCCCAGCACGCTCTTGCCATTGAAGAAGAGCAGGCCCATGCCGAACACGAGAGGGAGCAGAGTGAGTCCGAAGGTCTCACGGCCGAGGAAGGCCCAGAATCCGGAGCTTACGGTGACCCGGCTGGTGAGCAGATAGGCACCGCCGACCGCCATCATGAGGCCGAGGAAAAACTGCACGATCCCGCCGTCGGTGCCGCCTGCGCCTTTCATGGAGCCCTCGCTTCTAGGACGGGATTATAGCAAGCAGTCGCCTGTGAGGAGTGTCACTTCGCCAATCCCTGGCCTGTGGCAGAACCAAGGTGTCCGCCGTCCTGGCAGCCGTTCCCGCTTCGAGAGAGGCGGACAGGGAGGTCGTCATGTCGATCCGCCAACCTTGCCGGCGTGTGGCCATCGGCGTTTCTGCCGTTCTGTTGGGGTTGCTGGTCGTCCACTGCGGGCAGAGCCCGACCGCGCCTTCGGGAGAGATCGTGCTTCGGGGCTCGCTCCTTGGTTCCAGCGCCACGGCGCTTTCGGCGACGGGATCCCAAAGCGCTGGCCCCATCACCGTCACCGTGGAGGAGAACCCCGCCATCACCACCACCGTCGCAGCCGACGGGAGCTTCACTCTGAGGGGCTTGCCCGAGGGCGGCTTCACCCTCGTCTTCACGCGGGACGGCGTGGTCCTGGGCCGGCTCACCTTCACGAGCGTGAACGCCAACCAGGAGATCACGATTGTGGTTCGCGTCTCCGGTGACACCGTGGTGCTGGTGAACGAGCAGCGCACCGGCATCGGCCACGGCGACATGGAGATCGAGGGTCTGGTCGAAGCCGTGCTGGTCGCGGACCCGGCCGGGGAGAGTCGCTTCACCATCGCCGGCAAGACGGTGGTGGCCAGGCCCGGTCAGACCTCGGTGCGGGAGGGAAACACCGTTAGGTCGGTGCTGGACGTGACGGTGGGCCGCCGGGTCCACGTCAAGGGCGTGTGGCTGGAGGCGCAGGGTGGCAGCCAGGCCGTGCTCGCCCATGAGATCAAGCTCCAGGGAGACGCCAGCCCCTCACCATCGCCCGCGCCGTCCCATTGCACGGCGGGCGCCAAGGCCGAGGTCGAAGGGCTGATCACGGCCAAAGGCGCGAGCGACATCACCGTGAACCAGCAGGCCAAGGGCGACTACCTGTGCCAGGTGAGCGGGTCCACGCCGATCCGAAAGGGCAACACCTCCTACACGCTGGCCGAGCTTCAGGTGGGCTGGCGCGTGCACGTCAAGGGGACCATCCTGGGGATGGCCGGCTCCGCGTGTCGTGTGAACGCCGACGAGGTCAAGGTCCAGAACAACTAGGACCGCGGCGATCGCAGCGGCAAGGGAAGCGAGCGGCTTGTAGACACCCCACCCGTTCGTGTCCGTTGCTGAGCGCTGATCGCTGTACGCTGACGGCTGTCCCGTTCGGGACCTACTTGGCTTGAATGCGGGCCCAGGTGTCGCGAAGGGTGACCGTGCGATTGAAGACGGGCCGGCCGGCGACCGAGTCCCGGTCCGCGCAGAAGTAGCCGAGCCTCTCGAACTGCACCACCGTGCCCGCCGGCAGGCCGCCTAGCGAAGCCTCGAGCCAGCACCCGGAGAGCACCTCTTCCGACTGGGGATTGAGGTCCGCCAGCAGATCGCCTTCGGCGCCGGGGTCGGGGCGGACGAACAGGTGCTGATAGAGCCTCACCTCGCCGGGGATGGCGTGGGGGACCGAGACCCAATGGAGGGTCGCCTTCGGCGAGCGTCCATCGGGGCTGGCCCCGCCGCGCGTGGCAGGATCGTACCGACACCGCAGCTCCACGATCTCACCTCGGGAGTCCTTCACCACCTGGTCGCAGGTGATGAAGTACGCCGAACGCAGCCGGACCTCTCGCCCCGGCGACAGGCGATAGAACTTGCGCGGCGGGTCCTCGAGAAAGTCCTCCCGCTCGATCCACAGCTCCCGGGAGAAGGGAACCGGGCGGGTCCCCGCCGACGGATCCTCGGGGTTCCTCATGAGCTCGAACTGCTCGACCTGCCCTTCGGGGTAGTTGGTGAGCACGACCTTGAGCGGGCGGAGCACCGCCATCCGTCGTTCGGCGGTGCGGTTCAGGACCGTGCGCACCGAGTGCTCCAGCATGGCCACCTCCACCACGCCCTGGTGCTTGCCCACGCCGACCATGGCAGCGAACTCCCGAAGGGCCTGGGCTGGGAAGCCGCGGCGCCTGATCCCTGAGATGGTGGGCATGCGCGGATCGTCCCAGCCGCGCACTCGCCCCTCGCCGACCAGGCGCAGCAGGAATCGTTTGGACAGCACGGTATACGTCAGGTTGAGCCTGGCGAACTCGTACTGGCGGGGCCGCGAAGGCACCGGCAGGTGGTCGAGGCACCAATCGTAGAGCGGCCGGTGGTCCTCGAATTCCAGGGTGCAGATCGAGTGGGTGATCCCCTCCAGCGCGTCGGACTGGCCGTGGGCGAAGTCGTAGGTCGGGTACACGCACCAGGCGTCTCCGGTGCGGGGATGGGTGGCGTGCAGGATGCGGTAGAGGACCGGGTCGCGCAGGTTGATGTTGCCGGAAGCCATGTCGATCTTGGCTCGGAGGACCCGAGCGCCGTCGGGGAACTCACCCTGGCGCATGCGCACGAAGAGGTCCAGGTTCTCGGCCACCGATCGGTCCCGCCAGGGGCTGTTCCGTCCGGGTTCGCTGAGCGTCCCCCGGTACTCGCGGATCTCGTCGGCCGACAGGTCATCGACGTAGGCGTCGCCGGTCTTGATGAGGTGGACCGCCCACTCGAAGAGCTGAGTGAAGTAGTCGGAAGCATGGAAAAGGTGCGGTCCCCAGTCGAAGCCCAGCCAGCGGACGTCGTCCTGGATGGCGTCGATGTACTCCTGCTCCTCCTTGGTGGGGTTGGTATCGTCGAAGCGCAGGTGGCAGCGGCCGCCGAACTCGGCGGCGATGCCGAAGTTGAGGCAGATCGACTTGGCGTGGCCGATGTGGAGATAGCCGTTAGGCTCGGGCGGGAAGCGGGTGACCACGGTCTGCTGACGACCGGCGCGCAGGTCCTCCGCCACCATCTCGCGGATGAAGTCCTGGGGTTCGTCAGGGGGAGGGGCGGTGGTGTCGCTGGTGCTCATCGCTGCCCTCCCAACACGGAGGCGGCCCGGCGCAGCCGGCGCCGGCAGATCTCCTTGCCCAGCACCTCCGCGGTCTCGAACAGGGGTGGGGTGGCGGTGCGTCCGGTGAGCGCCACCCGTACCGTCATCAAGGTCTCCTTCTGGGGCCAGCCGGAGTCCTCGCCGAACGCGGCCAGGGCGGCCTCCACCGTCTCCGCCCGCCAATCGAGCAAGCTGTCGATCCGGGTGTCGACCAGGCGGCTCAGCGCCTTGGCCACCTCGGCCGCGGTTCGTCCCTTGGGGACCATGGCCACGAGCGCGGCCTCGTCGTAGGTCAACTCACCGGCGAAGAAGAACCAGGCGTAGTCCGAGAAGGCCTCCAGGGTGTCGATGCGTTCCTGGACCAGGGGCAGCACCCGCAACAGGTAGTCGTCCGCCAGGGCATGGCCGCGGAGGCGTGCCAGCAGTTCTCGTGGCGTTAGGCGGCGCAGGTACTTGCCGTTCAGCCAGGTGAGCTTCTCCAGATCGAAGACCGGCCCCCCCAGCGAAACCTGGTCGAGGTCGAGGTGAGTGACGAACTCCTGGAGCCCGAACTCCTCCTGCCCCTCGGGCATGGCGAAGCCCATGAGGCCGAGGTAGTTGAGCATGGCTTCCGGGAGGTAGCCGGCGCGCCGGTAGTGGTTGAGGCTCACCGGGTTCTTGCGCTTCGAGATCTTCGAGCGGTCGGGGTTCCGGAGCAGCGGTAGGTGGCAGAAGACCGGCAGCTCCCAGCCAAACGATCGGTAGAGCTGGACGTGCTTGGGCAGCGACGACAGCCACTCCTCGGCCCGCACCACGTGGGTCACCTGCATCAGGTGATCGTCGACCACGTTGGCCAGGTGATAGGTGGGAAAGCCGTCGCTCTTCAGCAGGACCTGGTCGTCCATCTGCGGCCGTTCGAAGCGGACCTCACCCCGGAGCAGGTCGGTGACCGTCATCGAGTCGTCTTCGGGCATGGCCAGCCGCACCACGTGAGCCTCGCCCGCCGCCCGCCGGCGCGCGACCTCCGCCGGGTCCAGGCGGCGGCAAAGGCCGTCGTAGCCGAGCACGGCGGCCTTGCGCGCCTTCTGTCCCTCTCGCAGCGCCGCCAGACGTTCGGCGCTGCAGAAGCAGGGATAGGCGGCACCTCGTTCGATCAGCGCCAGAGCGTGCTCGCGGTAGATGGCAGCGCGCTCGCTCTGGCGATAAGGGCCGAACGGTCCCCCCACGTCAGGCCCTTCGTCCCAGGAGAGACCCAGCCAGTGGAGGGCGTCGAAGATCATCCGCTCGCTCGCGGGGTGACTGCGCTGCCGGTCGGTGTCCTCGATGCGGAGGATGAACTGGCCGCCGTGGCGGCGGGCGAGGGCGTAGTTGAAGAGGGCGACGTAGGCGGTACCCACGTGGGGATCGCCGGTCGGGCTGGGTGCGATCCTGGTTCTCACCGCCATCCGCTCTCTCGTAGCTCCAGTGTCGTGGCGGCGCGCGAGAGGGACGCCGGCGCCGCGAAGGGCGCAAGGATAGCACGCGCTGCGGGCCCGCAGCGGTCTGGCGTCAGGCGAGGAACAGTCGTCCGGACGGGGCCCGGCGAGGCCGGGCTCCGGGGCCGGGCAAACGGGAGGCACGGCTCGCGCCGTGCCTCCGCAGGCCTAGCTGCCCGACGTGCCGGGCGCCGGGCGCAGCCGCGGGCGGGTCTTGGGCACCTTCTCCCGCGGCACGTTGTAGCGCTGCAAGCGCAGGTAGATGGTGCGCCGGGTGACTCCCATGAGCCGCGCCACCCGGGCGATGTTCCACTCGTTGCGGTTCAAGAGCAGGAGCAGCTTCTCGCGCTCCATGTCCTCGACCGGGGTCCTTTCCAGGTACGCCTCCCAACCCTGGGAGCGGGCGCCGGGCCTGGATCCGACTTCCTCGGTCTGGGTCACCGCCTTGGCGATGATCTTCGAGAACTTCCCCATCCGCTCCAGGTCGTGGCTGGTGCAGAAGTGGGGATCGAAGCTGTCGACATAGAGGAGCGCGGCCAGCGCCTCTTCGTAGAACACGGGCACCACCGCCATGCTGGCGGGAAGCAGCCCGCTCCCCGGGAGCTTGTCCAGGCGGCGCTCGTTCTCGTAGTCCGGCACGTAGAACGTCTCGCCCTTTTCGATGCTCTCGCGGAAGCGTTCCCAGATCATCTGGATCGCATCGAGCACGTGCTGATCGATGCCCCGGGACGCGAAGAGCGCAACCCGATCACCGTCCTTGGTGAACACGGCCCCGCTGCGTCCGTTGACCAGCGACATCACAACCTCGATGGTCCGCTCCGCAAGGTGCCTCGGATCGTCGCCTGCGAATACGAGCTCGGCGAATTGGTCGATGAGGTCCACTCGGCGTTTCACGGTCTCTACCTCCCTACAAAACGAACCCATGGTAGCCGTTCGTCGGGCGGTTAGTCAATGGGCTGGAGGCGATCGCATGGGTTTTTTTCGCTTCCGGCTGGCTTGCATAGAGTGCTTGACGTGGAATGTATGCTTCCTATACGCGGCTGCGATGCCGAGGGAGGACGTCATGAGAAAGTGGATTCTGTTCGGGGCCTTGATTCTGGGACTGGTGGAGCTGGAATGGGGTCTGGAGCGCTGGGCGGACCAGATCGGAGGCGACTCCAAGGCGCCCGCCCAGTCAATGGACGGGGGGCCCTGGCCAATTCCAACGCCGGAGCCGTCTCCGAGGTAATCCAACCTAACTCACCCCGCCCGGTTTTCGGAGGCAGGTTTGGACCTGCCTCCGCCTTTTGCGAATGTTGGTTTGGAGCTACTCTTGGGGTCGGAGCTACTGCGCCCCATGACACCGTTCCAGGCGGCGATCGGCTACGCGGGCACGGCCTTCATGTTCGCCACCCTGGTGGGCCTGATCGCGCGCCAGCGCTATCGCGAGTGGTGGTCCTTTTCGCTCTACCTCCTGTTCGACACGGTGTACGCTCTCCTCATCGCCGTGTGGCCCGAACGTTTCCACCGGCCAGCCCCCTGGATGCTGAACGAGAGCATCTCCAGCCTGCTCCGCTTCGTGGCAGCCCTGGAACTGGCCTATCGCACCTTCCGCGGCTTCCCGGGAGCCATGGCCCGCCTGCGTGTGGTGCTCCTCACCGTGATTGGGTTCACGCTGGCAGTCGTGTTGGCCGCCACGCCGGCCCGGCTGGACTACATGGCATTCATGGGGCATGTCCATCCAAGGGTCGTGAACGGCTCGGTGTGGCTCTTCACCGCCATCGCTGCCCTCATCCTCTGGTACCGGCTTCCGGTTAGGCTCTTCTCCAAGAGGATATTGCTGAGTTGGGTCCCCTACCTGCTGGTCTTTGCCGTCGCCATGAACGGTCTCGGCGCCATCGGCTGGGAGCGGGGACTGGCCCTGGACTACCTCAGGCAAGTGGCCTATCTGGCCCTGGTGGCCTACTGGGCCTATGCCGCCTGGCGGCCCGCGCGGTTGCCGGTCTTCGAACCCGCTCGCGTGACCGCCGGCCTACCCGGCTAGCCGTTCCGAATCCCCAGCCGCGGGCTTCGGGACTTTGGTGTTCGACTTGCGCTTGCTGGACGTTATATGTATATTGGGATCAGGGAGCCAACATGGACCTGGTCACATCTCGGAGCATCCCGGGCTGGGTCGCGCAGCAGGTCGAGTCAGTTTTCAAGAAGGTGCCGGCTCGTCAAGGTGAGGTCTTCGAGTCCTACCGCAGCTCGCGCTGGGACATTGTGGTCCAACTGGACGACGGCACCGAAGTGCTCGCCTGGGTCGACCGCTTCGATCAGACGCCATCCCGGGTGGAAGCCATTCTGAAGCAGGCCCTGGAAGACGCCGGCGTCCGACGTGGGTAGCCCGGGCCCCGCGCGCCACGTGTTAGCATCAGCGAAGCGGGGCGCTACCCATGTGGTGGATGATCGGCCTTTCGGCCGTTTCCGGGCTCTTGGTGCTGTTCGTCTTCGGCCGCCGGAACGAGCGCTCGGTGCGGCGGGACTGGGAGCTTTTGCTCACGCCGAAGGGTGAGCGGTTCTACCGGTCCCTCGAAGGCCGGATCCAGGCCCAGCTCGAGCTGGCCGATCTCACCTACGATGAGGCCTTCACCGTCCGCGAGCTGGGGTCGCTGGACGAGGCGCGGCAGCTTCTGGACGCGGGTTTCCGGGTGATCGGGCAGTTCGCCCCTTCCATGCTCAAGCTCCTCTCCAGCATGGCCACCTTTTCCCGCATGGTGTCGGCGATGGCACCGATTTCCCCCTTGAAGCCCCAGGGCTTTCGTCTGGCCCAGTTGGCGAGCCTCGCCTACCTGAACCGGATCCTCCACCAATTCCTGGTCTCCACCACCGAACGCTACCGGCTCCGGATCTACATCCTGGGCCGCTGCTTCGGTTTGGCCACCCGCTACCTGCTCCATTCCACCGAGCGCATCGCCACCGGGGCTCCTGAATCGGACCGGGAGTGGGAGCAAATCCAGGCCATCAGACAGGACTTCCAGACCCTTACGGACGAGTCCCTGCTGAGCCTCAAGGTCCTGCTTACCTCCCTGGCCGCGGAAAGGCGCGAGGAGTTGCTGGATCGGGATCGGTTCTATTGAGCTGGG
>DATECU010000152.1:0-6503 GCA_035286745.1 Vicinamibacteria bacterium
CGAGGGCCCTGAGCCCGCGCTCAAAGGCCTCCTCGGCCGATTCCTTGAGGGGATCGCCGCCGCGTTGGGCGCGCACCAGCTCCGGTTGACTCTGATCGAAGGCTCGACCCAACTGCTGCAAGCCGCGACGGACCTGGCCCGCGGCCTGGCTCCGCGCCTGGGCGGACTCGGCCTGGGCCAGGGAGTCCATCTGGGCCTCGCGTTCTGCTTGTCGCTCGGGGGAGAGGGCCTGCCTCAGCGGGAGGCCGAAGCTGCCCCCAACCGCGGGCTCGTCCACCGCCTTCTTGAGCTCCCGGGTGGTTCCCCGCGCCTCTTCGGCCAGGCGGCGAGCCTCCTGGGCCTCCCCCTTCTCGGCCTCGCCCTCCACCTGCTCGAGGGCCTTCACCTCCGCTTCCAACCTCTTGCGAAGGGCGTACGCGTGCGCCAGTTTTCGTAGCTCGGAGGTCTCCTTCAGCTTGTCCTCCAGGCCCGCCACCGGCCCCGGTTCTTCGGCCCCGTCCTCCGCGTCGCCGAAGGCCTCGGGATGGTCGGTGATCGCCTTTTGCAGCTTCTTGCGCGCGGCCACCAGCGCCGCCAGGGCTTGCTGCTCGATCCCGAGCGCCGGTGCGTCAGGCGTCTTCAGAGCCGCCCGCGCCTTCTCCAGCAGCTCCTCCGCTTGCGCCAGTTGATCGAGCACCACCGCCACGTCCTGGTGCTCCATCTCGGTGGCGATGCGGGCGTAGAGATGGCGGGCCGCCGCCGCCAGGTCGGCCTCGGCCTGCGCCAGCTTGGCCTGGTCCTGGGCCCTGAGGTCAGGGCGCGCGTAGGAGCGCTGCTCGAACCCGTGGGTCTCCCGGATGGTGTGCTTCTGCCGATCGATGAGGGCCGTGAGGTCGCCCAGGAAGCGGTAGGCCTTGCCGCCCTCGCCCCCGGGGAGCTTCAGGATGTCCTCGCGAAAGGGGCGGACCTCGAGGAAGTAGAGATCGGATGCGTAGGACCGGCCCTGGTCGGTGGCGGCCGAGGCGGAGTAGGTCACCACGTCCCAGTCGCTGAGCCGCAGCTCGTCGACGTAGAGCAGCGGCTTGTAGACGGCGTAGTGCGGCTCCGGCGGCGCCGGCAAGGGGTGCGCCTTCTTGGTTCCCGCGGCGGCGGTGAGCCAGCTCGCCTTCTCCAGGGTCTCATTGCTGGCGGCTTCGATCTGGAGCGGGACCACGTCCACCTTGGTGACCTTGAGGTCGCGGCCGGGCTCGGTGATGCGCACCTCACCCCAGGCCGACTTGACCTCGGCAGCGTTCTCCGGCTCCGGCAACTTCAGGTTAGGCTCAGCGGCGGGCGGCGGGGCGGCGGGCGTGGAGGCGGCGAGGCGGCCCCAGGGCTCGGACCACCGGTAGAAGAGGACCGTGCCCAGCGCCAGCACCGCGCACAGCGCCCAGCGCCGGAGGCTGGGGGTAGCCGGGAAGGCGCTCCGCAGGTTGGCGCCGCCGACCCGGTCGGAGGCCTGGTCTTCGATCCGCTCGAAGTAGGCGACCGCCTGAGGGCCCGCCGGCCGCATCGAGGTCAGGGTGTTGAGGCGGTCCTGGAGCGGCCGGTGCACGCGTTCCAACCGCCGTGCCAGCCAGGGGTGGGGACGGTCGCTGATGGCGGCGGCAATGACGAGCACCAGCAAGGCGATTCCGGTGCCGAGCAGCAGCAGGGCCAGGAGCAGCGCCGCGACAAACGTGTGGCGGATGGCGCCTCGCCAGATGGCGATGCCCAGTAGCAGCAGGGCGGCCGAGAGCGCCGAGCCCAGGACCGCCAGCTGCCCCGAGAAGCGGAGCCGCCGCCAGCGCGCCCTCGCCTGCTTCAGCGCCGAGTCGAGGTCCGGGCGCAAGGGGATCATGTGGCCTCCTGCCGGCGCCAGAGCAGCGCGCTCTCGCCGCCTAGCGCCAGCACCGCCGCCAGCAGTGCCCACCACCAGAGACGCTGATCCAGGGCCTGGGCGCGCGAGCGCGCATTCCCCGCCAGGCTCCCCGGTGCTTTCTCCGCGGCCGGCGGCCGGCTCCACGCCCGCAAGGCGGCCGGCTCCCGCAGGTACCGCAACTCCGACTCGCGCGGCGGTGGGTTCACCGCCACCATGGCCCGAGTGGCGGGGTCGGCGTCGTAGGCCAGCCCGTAGAGCCCCGGCGTTCCCGGCGCGGTCAAGCGCGCGCGTCCGGATTCGTCGAAGGCGGCTCGGGCCAGCTCCCGCGTCCCCGCGCGCAGCACCAGCTCCCGGGGTCGCTGGCCGGGGGGGGCGCTGTGGAGCAGCAGCTCGCCGGGCACCAGCGAGGTCTCGATAGGCGTGGCGGAGCGGGCGTGTTGCAGCGTCAGGTCCAGAAAGGGCAGGAAGCTGGGGAGCACCGGCCAGTCGGTGTGCTGGCGGGTGAAAGCGAAGGCGAAGATCAGAAGCCGTCCCTTGGTGCCGGTGCCCTCCAGGACCAGCGGGTCGCCGGAAGCACCGAAGGCCAGCGGAACCGCCTCTCGCCCGCTGAGCCGCAGGTGGCTGAAGACGCGAGGCTCCAGGAGGTCCCCCAGCTCGCCGCCCAGGAACGGCTTGAAGACCGGGTGATCGGTGGCCACATAACGGAAACCCTGGGGCGGCCCGTTGGGCGCGGCTCCGGTCACGCCGACCCCCAGCTCTTCCAGGAAGCCGCGCAAGAGCGGTGTGCTGCGAGCCAGCAGCAGGATTACCCCGCGGCCGCCGTTCAGATAGCGGAAGGCGAGCTGCCGCACCCGCTCCGATTGGGCGTAGTCGCCTTCCAGGACCAGCACGTCGGCCAGCTCGGCGTCTGGAGCCTCGGCCAGAGTGGGGTTGGTTGGATCCAGAGCCTGGGTGGCCCAGCGCCCCTTCATGGTCTCGGGAGCGAGCGACGCCTTCAGGTAGGGAGAGCGAGCCAGCAGAGCCACTCGGCCCTCCTCGACCGGCGGCAGGCAGAAGGAGACGCGATCGTCGGCTGGGAGCCCGTCGCCCGCGTTCTCCAGGACCATCTCGCCGGTCAGCCACCGGCCGGGATCGCTCACCCATCGTCCCCGCACCGTGAGCAGGTCCTGGTCTGCGCGCAGCCGAAGCGTCTCGCGCAAGATGATGCGGCCGTTCGCCTCCAGGCGGACCCGGGCCGCGGCGAAGGGGCCGTCCTTGCGCAGTTGCACCGCCAGGTCGACCACCGCCCGCTCGCCAACGAAGACCCGTCGCACGGCGGGATCGGCCAGCGAGAGGTTGGGGCGGGAGAGCACCGGGGGCTCCGCCCCCAGCTCGAGTGTGCCGGCGGCCAGGAAGGGCGGGCTGGTCTCGTTCTCGCTCCACTGGTTGGCCTGCTGGTCCGCGTAGACGCTCACCCGCCGGCGCTCCCCCAGCGACTGATCGAGCAGGGACTGCGCCAAACGCAATGCCTCCAGGTAGGAGCCGCGTTCGAAGGAGGGGGTGAGCGCCTGGACCCGGCTGAGCGCCTCCTCCCGGGGTTCGCCGAAGCCCGCCACCACCCGCGGCCGGGCCTTGAGCTCGACCACCGCGACCTGGGTCTCCGCCCCCGCCTGGCGGAGCGCCGCCAGCACCCGACCCCGGTCCCGTTTGAAACCTCCCGCTACCTGCTGGCTCAGCGTGTTGTCGAGGACCAACACCCGGCTTTCCACCACCCGCCCCCGTCCCGCCTGGACGTAGGGCCAGGCAAAGGCGGCGACGAGCATCAGCAACGCCAGGAGGCGAATCGCGAAGAGCCCGGGATCCCGCAGCCGGAAGCCGCGCCGGCGAGGCCGCGGCTGATCCTCGATGAAGCGCAGGGCGGCGAAGCGCACGACTCTCCGACTCCGGGCTCGCAGGTGGAGCCAGAGAGGGGCGGCTGCCGCCAGGGCGCCTAACCACAGCCAGGGACTCAGGAAGCTCATGCCGCTCCCTGGGCCCGGGCGAAGAAGCGGGCCAGGCTGGCTGACGGATCCCGGTCGGTGCGGATCGCCAGGTGGCGCACCTCCAGGCGCCGGAACAGGTCCTGCCATTCGCCGAGAAAGGCAGCGAAGCGGCTGCGGTAGAGGTCGCCCACCTCCCGGCCCGCCTGGCGGCGCCTGAGGCCACTCTCCAGGTCCTCGAAGAGGGTGGCGTCCTGGAAGGGGAAGTCGATCTCGTCGCCGTCCAGGACTTGCAGGCAGAGGCACTCGTGGCCGCCGAAGCGGAGGCGCTTGAGCCCCAGCTCCACCTCCGGCGAGGGCTCCAGGAGGTCCGAGATCAGGACCAGGAGACTCCGACGATGGGCAATCCGGCCGGCGTGCTCGAGCAGAGCCGCCAGCGCCGGGCCTCCCTGAGGGTCCAGGCTCCCTAGCTCCCGCAGCATGACGCCGGCCTGGTCTGGCTTCTGTGAGGGGCGCACATAGCGCACAGCGGGCTGGGGCCGCGGATCCCCGCAGGCGGCTTGCAGGGCGAGAAGCCCCACCGCGTCGTTCTGGCGGAGCAGCAGGAAGCTCAGGGCCAGGCCCAGCACCCGGGCGGCCTCGATCTTGGAGGCCCAGGCGGTGGCTCCGCGGTAGCTCATGGAGGCGCTGGTGTCGCAGAGCAGGTAGCAGCGGGCGTTGGTCTCCTGTTCGTATCGCCGAACGCAAAGCCGGTCGTTTCGGGCGTAGAGCCGCCAGTCGATGCGCCGCAGGTCGTCGCCGGGCTGGTAGTCGCGGTAGTCGCGGAACTCGATGCTGGGTCCGTGGAAGGGGCTGCCGTGGAGGCCGCTCAGGAAGCCCTCCATCAGGTAGCGGGCCTTCCACTCCAGGCCGGGCATGGCGGCGAAGACCCGCGGCTCGAAAGCGGCCCCGGTTCGTGCGCCAACCTCGACGGGCATCAGTCCTCCCTGACGTCGTGCAGCAGCTTGCGGACGATGTCGTCGGTGCTCAGGCCCTCGGCCTCCGCCTGGAAGCTGCGGATCAGGCGGTGGCGCAAGACCAGGGGGGCCAGCGCCGCCACGTCCTCCCGGGCCACGTTGAAGCGGCCCTCACCAGCGGCCCGGGCCCGGCCGGCGACGATCAGGTGCTGGCTGGCTCGAGGGCTGGCCCCCCAGCGCAGCAGGCGTCTTACGTAGTCGGGGGCCGACTCCTCCTCCGGACGACTGGCCCGCACCAAACGTACAGCATAATCCACCACGTTGGGAGGGGCGGGGATGCCCGCCACCGCCTGGCGCAGGGCCAGGATCTGCTCCCGGCTCCACAGCGGCTGCAGACGATCGAGCGGGGAGAAGGAGTGCTGCTCCACGATGCGCCGCTCTTCCTCCAGGCTCGGGTAGCCGAGCCGCAGCTCGAAGAGGAAGCGATCGAGCTGGGCCTCGGGGAGTGGGTAGGTGCCCTCCTGTTCGATGGGGTTCTGGGTGGCGAAGACTACGAAGGGCTCCACCAGGTGGTGCACCTTGCCGCCGATGGTGACGGTCTTCTCTTGCATGGCTTCGAGCAGCGCCGCCTGGGTCTTGGGCGGCGTCCGGTTCACCTCGTCCGCCAGAAGCACGCTGGTGAAGACGGGGCCGGGCACGAACACGAAGCGCCGGTGGCCGCTGGCCGCGTCCTCTTCCAGGATCTCGGTGCCCGTGATATCCGAAGGCATGAGGTCGGGCGTGAACTGGATGCGCGAGAACGGCAGGCCCAGAAGCCTGGCCAGCGTGTTTACGAGCAAGGTCTTGCCCAGGCCGGGCACGCCTACCAGCAGGCAGTGTCCGTGGGAGAGGAGCGCCTGGAGCATGGCGTCCACCGCTTCCCGCTGGCCGACCACGACCGAGGCGACCGCGCGATGGAAGTCGGCCAGGCGGGAGGGCAGGGCGTCGAGCAAGGTCATTGGGCTGACCTCTGCGATAGGCATATCGTCGTGCGTCGTGCGCACATCATCCATGGCGCTCACCTCTGTGTGACGGAATCCTCGACCCGACCGGCCACCCGGGCACCCTGGGCCAGCGCCTCCAGCAGCGACCGGGCCTGGGCCTGAAACAGGTGGGTCTCGGCCAGGCTCAGCTCGCCGCTCGTCAGCTCGAGTCGCAACCGCGCCCGGACCCGACTCTCGCCAGCTCCTTCCCAGTCCAGCCGAAAGCGCAGCGGAGCGGTCTCGGAGCTGCGGACCACCGGGAGGGCGATGGTTCTGGAACCCGGGGGCAGCTCCAGTTCCAGGGTCTGCTCCAGCCGCAGCGGATAGCCCTGGTTCAAGAAGAGAGGCGTTCGGCGCGGAGCCAGCACGGCCTCCCACTCCTGCGGGATCCAAAACGGCGCTCGCAGCAGGCTCTCGGCTCCGGAAAGGGTCGAGAGGAAGCCCGACGAGTTCCCTCGGGCTCGCCACACGAAGTCGGTGTCCAGTGCGGTCACCGCGGTGTGGCTCTGCTCCCGGAGCGCGAAGGCACCGGCCGCCGGCCGGAGGACCTCGGCCAGCAGGGCTTGAGTGGTGGCTTGGGGGCCGATCCCGCGGGCCGCCAGCCGCAGCGCATAGTCGGCGTAGCCCTGGGCCGAGACCTCGAGTTCGGTCGGCGAGCCCTCCGCCTCCGCGCCGACTGCGATCCGGC
>DATECU010000153.1:0-2444 GCA_035286745.1 Vicinamibacteria bacterium
AAGCCGGTTCTGTCTTTGCCGGCCTGGCTGCTGCGAACGGCATTGGCTCTGGCCAAGCCGTTAGGCCTAACCGCCTACGGACCGGAGCAAGTCGACTTCCTCCGCTATCGGCCGGTGCTCGACAACCGGCGGCTCAAGGAGGAGTTCGGCTTCGTGCCCCAGAAGACCAGCCGGGAGGCCTTGGCGGTGTTCGCGAAGACGATAGTGCTCGACGATCGACCATCGGCCACCAGGAACGGATAACGCAACCACAGAGGCACAAGGAACAGCGGGCTTGACTCGGCGCGCGCTAGGCGGCTAGTCTGGCCATGCTTAGGAAGGGCGCCGTGCACCGCTGGCAACTCCAAGACGCGAAGGCGAGGCTCAGCAGACTCCTGCGGAGCGCCAAGAGCCGCCATCAGGGAATCGCACTTCACAGCACGCCGGCCGCGTTCGCCGCTTCCAAGGCTGCCCCTCAGCGCCCGCGGCGGGAATCGTCCTTGGTCCGGTTCTTGCGGCACTCCCCTCTGGCTGGAGTCGGCCTCCAGATCCAGCGCGACAGGTCGCCGACTCGTGCCGGAACGGGTAACGCAGCGGATTTCCGCTTCCCCGCCCTCGATGTCATCAACCCGTGGGAGAAGGGCTGAGGGGGCAAGGCGGTATAGAGCGGGAGATCACCCCCGGGCCGATCCAGCCCCTGCCAACTGTCGACTAACGCTAGGCCTTCTTCAACCCCAGGCCCGGCCCTTCGGGGAGGACGAGCTTTCCATCCTTGACGAGCACGCCGGTGTAGGGGTCGTTGGAGATCAGCAGGTTGCCGTCGAGGTCGGCGTAGTCCACCAGAGGCGACAGATGAGCCGCCGCGGTGATCGCCACCGAGCTGGACACCATGCAACCCAGCATGGTCTTGAGACCCAGCGCACGGCCGATCTGGATCATCCGATAACCCTGCAAGAGGCCTCCGGCCTTGTCGATCTTGACGTTGATACCGTCAAACGAGTCCGCCAGCTTTGGGATGTCCTGCGGCCTCAGGCAGGCCTCGTCCGCGATAATGGGAATGTGGACCTTGCTGCGTACCCAGCGTTGCTCGTCGAGCATGGCGGCGGGCATCGGCTGCTCGACGAGTTCCACCCCCTGAGACTCCAGCCAGTTGATCTTGCGGACCGCCTCTTCCTTGTCCTTCCAGCCCTCGTTGGCATCCACCCGGAGCGGCTTCTTGGTCACGCTGCGCACCGCCTCGATGGTGGCCTCGTCGGTGTCGAGACCGACCTTGATCTTGAGCACCGGATAGGCCTCAGCCTCCTTGACCTTCTGGCGCGTCACTTCCGGGGTGTCGATACCGATGGAGAAGGTGGTGAGCGGCGCATCTGCGGCGTCGAGGCCGAAGAGACGGTAGACGGGAACGCCCAGCTTCTGACCTACCCAATCCAGGAGCGCGATGTCGAGAGCGGCCTTGGCCGCCCACTGCCCCTCCACCCTTCGCCGGACCTCGGCGGTGAGCTTGTCGAACGCCCACGGGTCTGCCGTGGTCAGGTAGTCGGCCAGCGAGTCGAGAATCGCTTTGCCCTCGGCGGCGCTCTCGTGATAGCGCACGATGGCCGCGCCCTCCCCCACTCCGGTGACGCCGTCACGCGCATAACGAACGTGCAGGGTGTCCCGGTGGGTGCTGGAGGACATGGTCGTGGTCCAGGTGTGCCGCAGCTTGAGGCGCACCACCTCGGTGGCGAAGGAGGCCTTGCCGGCGCTCGCCGCCCCCGGCACCGCCTCAGCCTCGCGACCGGTGGGCAGCGCCGTCGCCGCCACCGCCATCCCCGTCGCCTTCAGCCAATCCCGTCGCTCCATGGTTCGCTCCTCGCTGGTCCCGTTTAGCCCCCGTCAAAGCGCCCCAAGCTTAGACCTTCCGGCCCCCGCCGGCTACCGAGGAGCGGCGGCAACTGGCGCGTCCTGTCGCGGCCTGATACGCGAGAGTGTCGGCCATTTCGCGGTTCAGGTGATCGGCCCTGGCGTTGAGGATCGCCAGGTCCCGGGCCTCTCTGGCGAGTCGATCGGGCCATGCCAGGAACTCCCGTGTCGCATTCTCGATGACGCGGGAGCGGCTTCGGGGGCGGGAAGCCAGTCTGTCGATGGCTCGCAGGACGTCCTGGTCAACTGTGATCGACACCTTGACTCTCACGCGTCTCAACATACCACTGGTCCCGGCGTAGGGCATGCGCGCCTCCGTCAACCAAGGTGCCACGCAGGAGCAAGCGAATGGAATTGACGGGGGCACTATGCTTGTGCTCGACCGGGGGATGCGAGATGGGTCGCGACGAGGGGCGAGTGGGATGGATGGACTGGGCGACAACGGAGGCGCACCCGCGACGCAGTGGCGCGTGCTGACCGGCTGGGTCGGCCGGCACCCCTGGCTCACGGTGGCGGGCGCCATGCTCGGCAGCACGCTTCTGACCTGGGCGCCCTTCCTTGCC
>DATECU010000154.1:0-21757 GCA_035286745.1 Vicinamibacteria bacterium
TTCCCTGCGCTGGCCGTCAACCGCTACCGCGAGACCGCCGTGGGCTTCTCGGCCTCGGCGGCATCGATCTTCGCCGGCTCCTACTACACCTGGCGGGCGAGCGGCGACGCAGCGGGAACCACCCGCACTCCGGGGGTGCTCAGAGCCGGGACCGACTTCTACGTTCGGACCTTCTCCACCAACCCCGCGGCCCGCAATCGCTGGGGCGACTACAGCGGCATTGCCGTCGATCCCGTGGACCAGTGCTTCTGGGTCTACAACCAGCACGCCATGGCGCGAGGCACGCCGACCGGCAGCGAGGACGGGCGATGGGCCACCGCCTACGGGAAGTTCTGTGGGGACGTGATCTTCGCCGACGGCTTCCAGAACGAATAGGGGTTACGAGAGAGGCTTGCCCCTCCCGGTCACAGGCACTTGACGATGCGGGCCGAGCGCCCCAGCTCCAGGGAAAAGGGGCCCAGGCGCTCCAGACCCTGAGCCTCGATGGTGAGGGTCATGCGTTTGCCGTCGGTGGTCCCTCGGTAGCGCGCGGAGTACTCGGGCAAGACCTCGCCCCCGCGGACGGGTCCTCCGCGCTCGGGGACCAAGACCCCCGCCACGTCGAACGCCCCCTCGCGCAGCGGAATCGGGCTGGGGAAGGACCCGTGTGCGCAGTCCAGCTCCACCTGGGCGGAGGCTGGGCCCACCACAAGCTCCACGCGGTCGCCACCCCAGCGACCGCTCGGAAGCTCGGTGAGACCGCTGGGGCCGGAACACGCTACGGCCAGGAGCATGGCGACGGTCGGGAAACGCCAGCGCACCAGCACTGGACGAGTATAGCCCTCCCTCCCGGCCGGTCGTCAGCCCGGAGGGGCGGCAGGAGTCGGCGGATTGACCCCCCACGCGAGGGGACTAGAATGAAGGCTCTTCCTTTCGTCCCTATCGAAACAAGGGGGCTTCATATGACACCTGCCGAGAAATGGGTCGATGAAATGGCCCGCCGCACCAGGCCCGACCGGGTGGTCTGGTGTGACGGCTCCGAGGCCGAGAATCAGCGGCTGACCGCGGAGATGGTCGAGGACCGGACGCTCATTCCGTTGCACGCCCAGGAAGCTCCAGGCAGCTTCCTGCACCGGTCTCACCCCACGGACGTGGCCCGCACCGAGCATCTGACCTTCATCTGCAGCCGCAACCGGGACGATGCCGGACCCACCAACAACTGGATGGCTCCCGACGAGGCCAAGGCCAAGGTGGGGGCGTTGTTCGAGGGGGCGATGAAGGGCCGCACCCTGTACGTGGTGCCCTACGTGATGGGCCCGCTGGGTTCGCCGTTCAGCAAGGTGGGCATCGAGATCACCGACAGCCGTTACGTGGTGGCCAACATGCGCCTGATGACGCGCATGGGCCAGGCCGCGCTCGATCAGTTAGGCGCGAGCGAGGACTTCGTCCCCGGCCTTCACTCCATCGGCGATCTTTCCCCGGACCGCCGCTTCATCGCCCACTTCCCGGAGGAGCGGCTCATCTGGAGCGTGGGCTCGGGTTACGGGGGCAACGCTCTCCTGGGCAAGAAGTGCTTCGCTCTTCGCATCGCCTCCACCATGGCCCGGGACCAGGGCTGGCTGGCCGAGCACATGCTGATCCTGGAGCTGACGCTCCCCGACGGGCGGGTCCACTACATCTGCGCAGCCTTCCCCTCGGCCTGCGGCAAGACCAACCTGGCCATGCTGGTCTCGCCGCTCGAGCACCTGGGCTACAAGGTTCGGACCGTCGGTGACGACATCGCATGGCTTCGCCCCGGGCCTGACGGGCGGCTGTGGGCGGTGAACCCGGAGGCTGGCTTCTTCGGCGTGGTCCCGGGCACCAGCACCACGACCAACCCCAACGCCATGGCTTCCATCGCCCACCACACCATCTTCACCAACGTGGCGGTGTCGCCTGACGGCATTCCGTGGTGGGAGGGCAAGGACAAGAACCCGCCCGCGGGCCTCATCGACTGGCAGGGCAAGCCGTGGGACCGAAGCGGCAAGGCCGCTCATCCCAACTCCCGCTTCACGGTCGCCGCCCGCCAGTGTCCGAGCATGTCGCCCCGCTGGGAGGATCCGCAGGGCGTGCCCATCTCCGCCATCGTGGTGGGGGGGCGGCGGGCCCGGGTGGCGCCCCTGGTTTTCCAGGCTCTCGACTGGAACCACGGCGTCTTCGTGGCGGCCACCATGGGATCGGAGACCACCGCGGCAGCCACCGGCCAGGTCGGCGTGGTGCGCCGCGACCCCATGGCCATGCTCCCGTTCTGCGGCTACAACATGGGCGACTACTTCGGCCACTGGCTCCGCGTGGGCAAGGCGGTCTCCAAGCCGCCGGCGATCTTCCACGTCAACTGGTTCCGCCAGGGCCCGAGCGGCGAGTTCCTGTGGCCCGGCTACGGCGAGAACCTCCGGGTGTTGCTGTGGATGGTCGATCGGCTGGAGGGGCGAGGCAAGGGGGTGGAGACGCCCATCGGCACCGTCCCCACGGCGGACGCGCTCAACCTGGACGGCCTCGAGCTGCCTCGCGGCACCATGGAGGCCCTGCTGAGCGTGAACGGCGACGACTGGCGGGATGAGGTCCCCGAGATCCAGGCCTTCTTCGCCAAGTTCGGCAGCCGGTTGCCCGCCGAGCTGGCGAAACACCTCGAGGCTCTGTCGCAGCGATTGACCGCCGTGACCGTCTGACCGGCAGTCGAGCGGGCCGCCCGCCCCAGTTCCGGGCGGGCGGTCCCTCCGACCCCAGGCGAGGTCTTGCCATGGCGCTGGAAAGCGGGACGCTGCTGGGCCCCTACGAGATCCTGGGCCCGCTAGGCGCAGGTGGAATGGGTGAGGCGAGGTGGCGGTCAAGGTGCTGCACCCCGCCACCCGGGCCGACCCGGAGCGGCTATCGCCGCGTGCTCTCCGACCTGTACGCGCTCACCGGCGTCCGGTAGAAGCTGGGGCTCAGGCGGCCGGCTCGTCTCCCCGGCCGGAGACGGCGGATAGCGCGGACAGCAGATCCTCCGCACGCGCATAGCGCTTGGCGGGCAGCTTCTCCAGGCAACGCAGGATCACCGCCTCGAGCTCGGGATCGAGCGCCGGGTTCAACTCCCGGGGCGAGGGCACCGGCCGCTGGATGTGTCCCATGATCACCACCAGCGGGCTGTCGCCGGCAAAAGGCAGCCGGCCGGTGAACATCTCGAAGAGCACGACGCCCAGCGAATAGATGTCGGAGCGGAAGTCCGCGGTGCCGCCCTGGGCCTGTTCGGGAGGCATGTAGTCGGGCGTCCCCAGCACGGTGCCGGCGGTGGTCAGGCCGGAGACCCCGTCCACGGCGGACACCCGGGCGATGCCGAAGTCCATGACCTTGACCTCGCCGTTCTCGGGCAGGATCAACAGGTTTTGGGGCTTGATGTCGCGATGCACCACCCCTTGTTGGTGAGCCGCCTCCAGGCCCTGGCAGATCTGCTTGGCGATCCTCAGGCCCACCGCCGTCGGCAGCACTCCCTTGCGGGCGATCAGCTCCTTGAGCGTCACCCCCTCCACGTACTCCATGGAGATGTAGGGCACCCCGTCCGCTTCCCCAAAGTCGTGGGTGCGGAGCACGTTGCGATGGGTGATGCGGCGAGCCAGGCGGATCTCTTGCTTGAAGCGATCGAGCAGGGTCGCGTCGTTCACCAGGGTGTCGGGGCGAAGCACCTTGAGCGCCACCACCTCGTCGAGCTGGCGGTCCTGGGCGCGATAGACGACGCCCATGCCGCCCCGACCCACGATGGCGGCGATCTGGTAGCGGCCGGCGAAGAGCGCTCCCCGCGTGATGTCGGAGGCGGCCACCCGGTCCTGGATCAGAGTGGGAGCGGCGGCGTCCAGGGTGGCGGTTCCGGACCCGCCGACCCTTCTGAGCGCGGTCATGCCCTCGCGCAGGAAGTGGATCATCTCCTCCTTCTCATGCAGATCGGTCAGCAGGCTGCCAAACGCGCGGGCCAGAACCCCGATCTCGTCTCCGCTCTCCACCGCCACCTTGCCGGTGTAGGAGCCGTCCCGCGCCCGATCCACCAGGGTCACCAGCTTGCGCACCGGGCCGGTGATGCGGGAGGCGCCAAGCCAGGCCAGGCCGAGAGCCAGAACCATGACCGCGAGACCGGTGACCAGGAGGCTCCGCCGGAACTGCCGGAAGGCCGCCATCTCGGCGCTCAGGCTGCGCAGCGCCAGCAGCCGCCCCACCCGGGCTCCGCTGGCCGTCTCCAGCGGGGCCTGGGCCGCCACGAAGCGCTCTCCGTCCAGGTCCAGCTCGAGATCCTCTCTCGTCTCTGCGCCCAACGATAGCTGGCCCAGCGCCGACCGCAAGGCGGCCTCCCGGGGCCCCAGCGAGGAGGCGGCCAGGCTGAGTTCGCTGCCGGCTCCAGCCAGGAACGCGGCCTCGCTCTTGGTGAGGCGGCGGATCTGGTGGGCCAGTCCCTCGCTCAACCCATAGCCGGCGATCAGCACCCCCTTCAGCTCGCCCCCGGTTTGCATGGGCAGGGCCACCGCATGGAACAGGCGCTCGCCTTGCTTCCACACCGTTGCCGGCTCTTCCCCCTCCAGGGCCTTGGCCACCATCGGGTCCTTGGCCAAGTTCTCTCCGTGGCCACCCGGCCGATCGCTGCGGGCGATCACCACCCCGGAGGCATCGGTGGCGACGAAGAAGTCGGCCTTGAGGTCGGCACCGCGCTCGTTCAGCGAGTCGAGCACGGTGGCCTCGTCTCGGGTCTCCACCTCCGCCTTGAAGTAGGGATCGCTGGCCAGCACCCGGACCCCCAGTTTCAGCTTGTTGTAGCGGTCGGCCTCGAAGGTCTTCCAAACCTCCCGCGTCTCCGTCAGCGCCTGACGAATGGCGGCGTGGGCCAGGCGGTCCGCCTGCACCGTGGTGTAGCCCACGGTGGCGGCAACCAGGGCCACGATCAAGAGGCTGGTGAAGAGCAGGATCTTCTGGGTCAGTCCCATCCGTCAGTACCGGTCGCCTTCGCCGTAGGCCTTGCCGTACTTGTTCTTGTGGGGAACCCTCTTGAAGGCCGAAGCGTCCAGGGTCAGCTCGACCCCCAGGCTGCCCTCGGCGGGCACCCTGAGGTCCTTGACCACCTCGCCGGACCGCGGATGCCAGGCCTTGAGCCGGTAGCGGCCCGCCGGGACCTCGTCGATGGCGAAGCTCCCGTCTCCGCTGGCCTGGGCGAAGTAGGGGTTGTCGCGCACCACCACCACGGCCGACATCTGGGGGTGGATATTGCAGTAGACGCGGACGATGCCGGGATGGTGGAAGGTCCGGGCCCCGGTCTTGGGCCTCCGGTAGAGATCCAGGTCGAAGCGGTTCTCGCCGGAGACCGAAAACGCGTTGTGCAGGATGGGGTCGTCGTTCGGGAACTCCACGGTGCCGCCTACCGGGACCACGACGACCCGGGGCCGGAACTCCTTGCCCTTCATGGTGACGACCACCCGGTTCGGCTTGAGCGGCCCCTTGGCGCCCTCGACCCAGACCACGGTGTCCCCGGCGTCCTGAGACAACCGGCCGCCCTTGTCGAGCACGGTGACCTTGCCGGTCACCGTCCCCGCGACCAGGGGCCAGGTCTGGATCCAAAGCAGTACGGCGCCGCTCGCGACACGCCAGGCTGGGTGGAACACGATGCCGGAGTTTAGCAGGCCGGCGGGCGCTCCGTCACCCTCGCCAGCGCGTGCGATCACGAGCCCTCCAGCCGGGCCACGATCTCGGCCAGGCGATCCGAGACCTTGCTGCGGCCGGTCCGCGAGAGGTGGGTGAAGTCGAGAAAGTCGCCGGTGGTCAGAGCCGGCAGATCCGGGGCCGAGACCAAGCTGAGGTCGCTGCGCCGGGCCAAGCCGGCCATGATCCGCCGGTGGTTTTCGAGGGTTTCCGGCAGGAGCGTCGACTCGTAGCCGGGCCGAGTGGGGAAGTCGATCACGATCACCCGGTTGCCGCGCTGTCGCTCGTGGGCAAGCAGCCGCTCCAGAGCCTCTTCGTGCGCGCCCGCCAGCGACGGCCGGACGCCCTCGGGATCGACCTTGTTGAGGCGCAAAGCGAAGTACTCGGGCGGCTGCGGCGGCTGCTGCGCCAGCAGGCGTTTCGGTTGCGGGGGCAGCCGAAAGCTCCAGGCCGCCCCGAGGTCGGGGCGCACCACACCGTAGAAATCCCACAGGCCGTCCTTGAAGCGCAGCGTGGGCGAGAGGCCCTGTAACAGGCCGAAGGCCACCTCCATTCGGTCGGATCCCGACAGCCGCCTCCAGTTGCCCCGAGAGAGCAGGCAGCCCACCGTGCTCCCGTCCACGAACGGCTCCTTGAGCCGGCCGTGGAGCACCTTGGGGAACAGGCCCAGCACGGCGACGTGGCGGGGCGCCCTTCGATCGATCTGCCGAGAGAGGTACAAGACGTCGAGGGGAGAGCCGGCGCTGATGCCGAGGTTGCGACAGGGACGCCCGGGCAGCCGGCGTTCAAAAGGCGCGCAGTCGAGCCCTTCCCGCACCTGGCTCGATCCCAGGAGCAGCACCGGCGGTGGGCCGGTGCGGGGAAGCTCCAGTACGCCCAGCGTGGAGAGCAGGGGGTCACCGTTAGGCCCAGGCGGCATGTAACGACCGACGAAACGGAGAAGGTCCCGGTTCGACCACAGCAGGTGGTCGGTGGCGGCGAAGAGCAGGACCCCCAGCAAGAAGGCGGCGGGAACCCGGCGGCCTCTCGGCCGGGCCTCAGAACTGGAAGTAGATGAAGGCATTCGATTCGAAGCGGCCCCAGAGGATGAAGACGAAGGCCGAGGCCGCGTAGAGCAGCGCCCGCGCCGGCACCGGCAGCTTGAGCACGATCTGCTCGTTGCGGCCGAAGTACTGGAAGGCCTCCATCACCAGGAGCGGCGCGATGTAGAGGCCGGCCGTCCAGGCCAGCCCGGGTGGCATCCTGAGCCATCCGGTGAGGTCCATGAAGTTCCGGGTCATGAACCAGAGGGGCCCGGTGCTCTCGCAGCGGAAGATGATCCAGCCCAAGCACACGAAGTGGAAGGTCACCAGGACGCGAACGCCCCAGAGCAGCCGCCCCCAGAGGCCCTCCTGTTCGAAAAAGCCGGTCACCAGCCGCTTGCCCCCAAGCGCCCGCTCCAGGATCAGCAGCACCCCTTGGTAGCCGCCCCAGATCACGAACTTCCAGGCCGCCCCGTGCCAGAGACCCCCCAGCAGCATGGTCAGGAACAGGTTGCGGTAGGTGTGTCCGGGACCCTGACGGTTCCCACCGAGCGGAACATAGAGATAGTCGCGCAGCCAGGTGGAGAGGCTGATGTGCCAGCGCCGCCAGAAATCGGTGATGCAGGTGGCGAAGTAGGGGTGGTTGAAGTTGTCCATCAGCCGGAAGCCCATGATGCGAGCCACCCCGCGGGCGATGTCGGTGTAGCCGGAGAAGTCGCAGTAGATCTGGAAGGCGAAGGCCAGCGCCCCCAGGTGGATGGCCCCGGCTCGAAAGCCCAGCTCGCGGGCAAAGATGGAGTTGGCGATGACGGCCAGGTTGTCGGCCACCACCACCTTCTTGAACAGGCCCCACATGGCCAAGTTGAAGCCGGTCATGGCCTCCTCCCAGCGAGGGGAGCGGGGCCGCTGCATCTGCGGCAGCAGATCGCGGCTGTGCATGATGGGGCCGGCCACCATGTGGGGGAAGAAGGCCACGAAGAGGGCGAAGTCGAGCGGGTCCCGGGCGGGCTCCACTTCCTTGCGGTAGACGTCGACGATGTAGCTGATGCTCTGGAAGGTGTAGAAGGAGATCCCCACCGGCAACACGATGTGCAGGTGGAGGAAGCCGGGGTCGAAACCGAGCCCGGCCAGAAGCGCCCCCGCCGAGTCCACGAAGAAGTTGAAGTACTTGAAGAAGCCCAGAAAGCCCAGGTTCAGGGCCACGCTCGTGGCCACCCACTTGCGGGCTCCGGACGGTGTCTTCTCGCGGCTGATGGCGTTCCCGAGCAGCCAGTCGGTTGAGGTGGAGAGGAGCAGCAGTCCCAGGAACCGCCAGTCCCAGCAGGCGTAGAAGAAGTAGCTGCCCAGGAGTAGCAAGACGTTCTGAGCGCGCCGTCGAAGAACAAGATAGGCGGGCAGGATATGCGCGAAGAAGATCCAGAAGTCAAGGGTGTTGAAGAGCATGGTCCGGCCCTACTCCAGCGCCTCTTCCACGAAGCCCTGGCCCTGCTCCTCGAACACCCAGGCCGTGGTCTCCGCGATCCGGCCTGCCTCCACCCCCACGATCAGATGGAGGACGCCGTCGGATAACCCTTGGGCCGCCAGCAGGCGGTCGGTTTCCGAGGGTCGCGCCGGGTGGTCGGGGTGGCTGTGGTAGTAGCCCAGGATCTCGCGACCGGTTTCCCGCGCCTCTCGCTGAATGCGGATCACGTCCTCGGGTGCGATCTGGTAGCGCACCTCGGGGTTCTCGGCTTCGCGATTCGGGACCGGGACCACCTCCTCGACAGTGCGCGCGTTCAAGGTCCTTCTTCCCAGCAGCACCCCACACACCTCGAGCGGGTAACCCTGACGGGCATGATTCAGAATCGTCGCGAGCAAGGGGCCGGGCACCCGCATGGCGGGTGCTAAGATACCCTCAAACCTCCATGGAGAAGGCCCTCGAGGGCGATCTGGCGCGCTCGGCACTGCCCGACCTGCTCCTGTTCCTGCAATCCGGCCGCCGCACCGGCCTGCTCGCCCTGGAGCGAGCGGACCAGGAGGCCAAGGTCTTCCTCAAGGAAGGCACGCCCGTCTTCGCGGCCACCACCAATCCCGAGCTGGGTCTCGGGAACCTGCTGGTGAAGTTGGGCAAGGTGGAAGCAGAACGGGTGGAGCAGGCCCTGGCCCGCCAGCGGGTGTCGCGCCTTCGCATTGGCCAGATCCTGACCGCCGAGCAGGATCTCTCGGAAGCCGAGCTGGCCTCGCTGCTCAAGATCCAGGTGGCCGAAGTGGTCTTCGACGTGTTCACCTGGCGAGACGGCCTGTTCTCGTTCTGGGAGCGGACCCCGCCCCCGCCCGGCGCCGTGATCCTGGAGACCGACCTGCCCAACCTGCTCATGGAAGCCGCCCGTCGAGCTCCCGACCGCACGCCTCTGGCCAAGCTCTTCGCCGACCAGAGCCTGGTTCCCGAGACCATCGTGAATCCCGAGCGGGTGAGGCACGCGGTCACCCTCACCCCCGAGGAGTGGCGGATCTTCTTCCTGATCGACGGCCGGCGAAGCCTGGCCGAGATCTGCGATTCGGCGGGCAGCATGGAGACAGCGGCGCTCGAAGCCCTGAAGACCTTCCATCTTGCCCGCCTGATCGTCCTGCGCTCCGCGCAAGAACCGAGCCCGCCGGCTCCGGAGACCGTCCTTAAGATGGCCGCCCCCGGTCCCCAGCCGCCGGTCGCCATCGCCTTCACCGGCCCCATCCGCACCCCCGCAGTCAAGGAGGACACCCGCGAATACGTGACCCCCAAGGCGGTCGAGTATATGGGCTCCACCGCCAAGGTCCTGGTCAGTCGTTTGGTGCTCACGGTTGACGGCCGGGAGGCATCCTTTCCCCTGAACCGCGACACCTGCACCCTGGGGCGCCACCGGAACAACGACGTGGTGGTGACCGACCCCAAGGTGTCCTCCTTCCATGCCCGCATCGACCGCACGCCCGAGGGTTACGTGGTGCACGACCTGGGCAGCCGCAATGGCACCTTCCTGAACGGTCGCCGTGTGAACGTGGGACGCCTCACCACCGGGGACCAGCTGCGACTGGGTACCGCCCGCCTGGTGTACAAGGTCGACTACGTGGGCGACTAGGCGGGCGGCAGCGCTCCTGCGTTTAGCTGCAGCAGACTCCCAAGGGGCAGCATTCAGCATTCGGGCACGGCGGCAGATCGCCAAGCGGTGATGTGGAGCGTCGCTCGGACGATACTTGCCCCGCGCCGCCCATGGGTCTAAGCTAGTCACTTCCAAGGTTGGCCCATGGCACTCATTCTGGCCGTCGACGACGAGGAGGACATCCGCTCTCTGCTGGAGATGCAGGTTGAGGGCGCGGGCCACCAGGTGCTTCTCGCCGGCAACGGGGTGGAGGCCCTTCAGAAGGTTGAGAGCCACCGCCCCGACCTGGTCCTGCTGGACGTGGTGATGCCGGTCATGGACGGCTTGCAGATGCTGGAGAAGCTACGGGCCGAGCCGGCGACACGAGAGCTACCGGTCATCGCGGTTTCCGGTCGCCTCGACGGGAAGACGATAGCTCGCCTGCAAGCCCTTGGTGTTCGCGGCCTGGTGCGAAAACCCCACTCCAACGGCGAGCTGCAGGACCGGATTCGAGAGGCGCTCCAGTCCGTGGCATAGGTCCCGCTGAGCGTCGACTCGGCTCGCCAGCCTATCGTAAGCTTGCTCCTTTCGCCGCTTTCGCCGGCGCCAAGAGGGAGCCCAGATGCCCGAGATCCAGCCGTTCCCAGGGGTGTTCTATCGTGTGCCCGAGACCGATCTCCCCAGGGTCCTGGCTCCACCCTACGACGTGATCACGCCCGACTACCAGGCGCAGCTCTACGACCGCGACCCTCGAAACATCGTCCGCGTGGTCCTGAACCGGAACCCCGGCGATGCCGCCTACGACGATGCGGGACTCACCTTCCGGCGCTGGCAGCAGGAGGGTGTGCTGGCCCCCGATCCCGAGCCGGCTCTTTACCTTCTTGAGCAGCGCTTCGAGGTCGGAGGTCGGACCCTGATCCGGGTGGGGCTTCTGGCTCGGTTCCGCGCGGTGAACCCGGAGGCCCGGGTGGTGCTGCCCCACGAGCACACCCGCCAGGGCCCCAAGGAGGACCGCTACCGTTTGCTCAAGGCCACCCGCGCCAACTTCAGCCCCATCTTCCTCATGTTTGGCGACCGGGACCGGCGCTTCGCGGCCCTGGCGGCCGAGCTGATGACGGGAGCGCCCGCCACCAGCTTCCTCGATGATGGCGGGGTGGGGCACCGGCTGTGGCGCGTAACTCAGAGAGACGCCATCGTCCGTTTAGCGGAGGCGCTGGCGGGGCAGGCCTACATCGCGGACGGTCACCATCGTTATGCGACGGCGTTGCGCTACCGCGACCAGGCCGGCCCCGACGGCGCTCTCACCCTCGGCTACTTCACTCCTCTCAATGGGCCCGGGCTCCTGGTCCAGCCCTACCACCGCATCCTCTCGTCCGGTCCCACCCTGGCCGAAGCGGGGAAGGCCCTGGCTGGCCACTTCGATCTCAGGGACGCGCCCGACGCCGCCACGGCGGCCCGGGAGGTCGAGGCTTCGGCCGCGCCTTACGTCTTCGCCCTGGCCGAACCGGGGCGCGGGGCTCTGGTGGTCGAGGCTGGTCCGGGCGCGCGATCCCTGCTGCCACCGGATGCGCCTCCCAGCCTGGCCGCCCTCGACACCTACTTCTTTCACCAAGCTGTTCTAACGCCGACCTTGGGCGTGCCCGCCGAGGCGGTGAGCTATGTCCATTCACTCGGTGAGGCGGTGGCGGCAGTGGAGCAGAGGCGCTGCCGGCTGGCCGTCCTCATGCGCTCGACACCGGTGCGGCAAGTCGTGGACGTGGCCGAAGCCGGCGAGTCGATGCCGGCCAAGAGCACCTTCTTCCACCCCAAGCTGCCCTCGGGCCTGGTCATCCACCCCCTGGTGGGGTAGTCAGCGCAGGCCGTCGCCGTCGCGCAGGGCTTCCAGCAGCTCGCCGGGGCGGTTGCTGCCGACGCCGTAGAGGTCGAAGCGGGCCAGGGACTGAAGCTCCGTCGGATCGTCGACCACCCAGGTGGCCATCAAAAGCCCGGCGCGTTTGGCCTGGTCCCTGAGGTCCTCCGACAGCATCCCCTTTTCGGGCATCACCAGCCGGCTCTCCACCTGACGCGCGCCCTCCACGACCTCGGCAGGGGTCGCCCGATAGAAGAGATGACCACGCACCAGCTCGGGCGCCAGGGTACGGCAGCGAGCCAGCGCCCGGCGGTCGAAGGAGAGCACAGCGACCTCGCCCTCCACGCCCGCCCGGCGCACCTCAGCCAGCATCCGGGCCTCGACCCCGTCGTCCTCGGCGTCGGTGACCGAGTCGGACTTGATCTCGATCATGGCCTTGGCTCGCCCCCGGAGCAGCCCCAACACCTCGGCCAGAACCGGCACCCGCTCGCCGGCGAACTGGTTGCCGAAGCGTTCGGGGTAGCCTGCGGATACCGAGCGAATCTCCGCCAGCGTCAGCTCAGAGACCTTGCCCCTTCCGCTGGTGGTGCGGTCCAGGGTGGCGTCGTGGATCACCACCACCTGGCCGTCCTTGGTCAGTTGGATGTCGAACTCGACCAGGTCGGCCCCTTGCTCGAGGGCGGAGGCAAAGGAGGCGAGGGTGTTCTCGGGTCGGTGGGCGGAGTCGCCGCGGTGGGCGATGATCAGGGGTGCCATCCCCTAACGATAACCCGGACCCGGCGGTCCGCGCCAGCGTCAAGGTGAGGCGGCGGCGGCTCGGGCCCGGGTGGTGCGCTCGAAGATCCTGGCGTCGACGAAGAGGTCCAGGATCCGGGTGTCGAGCTTGCCGGCGTCGGCCTCCTCCCGCAGGATGTCGAGCGCCTTCTCCACCGGCACCGACTTCTTGTAGGGCCGGTCCCAGGCCACCAGGGCGTCGAAGATGTCGGAGACCGTCATCATCTTCGACTGCAACGGGATCTCTTCGCCGGTCAGCCGGCGCGGATAGCCGGAGCCGTCGAGCTTCTCGTGGTGGGCGTAGGCGATCTCGGGCACCCGCCGGTACTCCCCGGTCCAGGGGATCTCGGAGAGAAAGCGGAAGGTGTGGGTGACGTGGCTCTCGATCTCCCGCCGTTCCTTCTCCGAGAGGCTCCCCCGGCGGATGGAGAGCGCCGTCAGCTCGTTCGGCGTCAAGAAGGGCTGGCGGTTGCCCTCGATGTCGGTGAAGGAGCGCCGGGTCAGGTCCATGAGGGCCCGGAAGCTCTCCTCTTCCAGAATGGTGGGTTCGTTGGCATGGGTCACCATGCGCAGGTAGGAATCGATCTCGTTCTGGCGCTCGCGATGGGCCCGGTCCAGCTCCGCCAGCAGATCCGAACTGGCCCCCGCACCCATCTGCTCCAGCCGGGCCCGCAGGTGCTCCGTTTCCAGGCTGCGCTTGATGTAGCCGAAGCGCTGGCGGATCAGCAGCATCTCCCCGACGTACAGCTTCTTGCCCTTGATCAGCACCTTCTCCCGCACCCCGACCTTGCCGAAGTCGTGGAGCAGACTCGCATAGCGAATTTCCCTGATCTGATCGCGAGTGAAGCGAACGTCCCGAAAGGGGCCGGCCGAGAGCGCGTCCATGGTCTCGGCGATGCCCACCGTCAACACCGCCACCCGGTCCGAGTGACCCGAGGTGGTGGGATCGCGGCTCTCGATCGCGATCACCGAAGCGTGCACGAAGGCGTCGAACAGCTCCTTGATGTCCTGGATCAGCTTGGCGTTCTCGAAGGCCACCGCCGCCTGGCTGGCCAGCGAGGAGATGAGTTCCTCGTCGACGCCGGTGAAGGGGATGACCGCCTCCTCGGCCAGGGTCACCGGCCTGAGCACGGCCCGGGCGTCGCGCTTCTTGTTGATGAGCTGGACCACGCCGATCACGCTGCCCACGTGGTCGCGCATGGGCACCACCAACATGGACTTGGTGCGGTAGCCCGATTGCTCGTCGAAGGAGCGGCTGATCTTGAAGGGGGAGCCGGCGGGAAGGTTGTAGGCGTCGGCCACGTTGACGATCTGGCCCTTGAGCGCCGCATAACCCGCTATCGAGGACTCGTTGAGCGGCATGGTGAATTCCTCGAAAGGAACCGCCACCGAGTCGTTCTGCGCCAGCTTGAAGCGGAGGACGTCGTCGTCCTGACTGGTCTCGTCATCGCCCCGCACCACCAGGTACAGGCTTCCGGCGTCCGAGGCGGTGACCGCCCGGCTCTTGGCCAGGATCAGCTCCAGCAGCTTGTCGATGTCGCGCTCGGCCGAGAGCGCGACGCCGATGTGGTTCAGCTCGTGAAGGTCCTGGGACTTCCTGGCCAGCGCCTCGTCGAGCTGCTGGATCACCCGCCGGCTGTTCAGCAGCTCCATGGCCCGGTCCAGGCGCAGGCGCAGCCAGGCCTCGGTGACCGGTCTCACCAGGATGTCGTCGAGGAAGGGGAAGCGGCGGAGCAACGTTTCGGCGGCTCCCACGTCGGCGACGCCCACCAGCAGCGCGCGCCGTCCGCCCCCCGCCTTGACCCATTCTCCGACCGCGTCGGCCTCGGCTTCCAGACGGGCGGCGTCGGCCAGGACCAGGCTGCTCTTCCGGCGCTCCAGGTTCTCCTGGACAGCCACCAGAGTCGCCACCTCTTCGGCCATGATTCCCGGCGGGGGCTGGCCGGCCAGCACTTCGCGGGCCTTGCCCCAGATCACAATGTTCGCCATGGCCCTCCGCCAGCGGACTCGGAAGAACCGAGGTTAGCACATCCCGCAAGGCCTGCGCGGGATCCCGGGCGTCGATCGCCATTCCGGCGACGACTGGAAGCCAGGTTTGGGGTGCCGGCACCCGGAATGCGGCACCTCAGCGTTCGGGCCCGGACCGGGAGAACGCAACCCACCTGACGAACACGGCCAACATGACCGCCAGACATAAGGTGGCGCCCGAAAACGCCTCCCGGCCACTCATGGCGCCCGAACCCTCAAGCCGAAAGAGGAGGACCAGCAAGGCAACGCACGCCAGGTTCACCAGGAGCGGCCGCTCCCGCCAGAAAGCCAGGGCGAGCATGATCCCGAGGGCTGCGGCACCGAACGCCGAGATGAGCAGGGGCAGTCCCACCGCCATCCCGAGGAGTTGCGCGGTATCAAGGCTCACGAGGCCCCCAGGGAGAAGCTCCAGGCTGAGGAAGCCACCAGTAACCAGCGCAACCCAAAGGAAGCACGCGTAGGCCGTGCCAACGCCGATGCGACGGACCAGCCGTAACCTCTGTCGGGCCGGACTTGTCGGCTCCATCTACCCTCCCGTTTCCACGCTGCGAAGAAGCCCGACGCGGCGATATCCCACGATACCAGTCATCAACAGCCGAGGGGGCAGGATGCCCGTGTCGGCTGGGTTGCCGCTCTTGCTGACAAACGATCACAATTCCGCCCCTGGACTTCCCGGCTGGCCGCGTGCTATCTAGGGGCCCTCACGCGGAACCCACCTCAGGAGGCACATATGAGGAGTCTTGACGTAGGGGCGCTGTACGCGGCCATCAGCCTTGCGTTCGTAGCGACCCCCGCCTTTCCTCAGGACCTGGCTTCGTTCGAAAAGCGAGTCACCACCAGGGTCCTGCCCAACGGGCTCACCCTGATCGTCTGCGAGCGGCCCGAGGCCCCCGTCTTTTCCTTCTTCACCCATGTCGACGTGGGCAGCGACCACGAGGTCCCCGGCATCACCGGCCTGGCCCACATGTTCGAGCACATGGCCTTCAAGGGCACCGACACCATCGGCACCACCGACTTTGCCGCCGAGAAGCAGGCCCTGGTCAAGGTCGAGGAGGCCTACACCGCCTACGACCGCGAGCGACGCAAGCCGGTCGGCCGCGACGACAAGAAAGCAGCCGAGCTGGAGAAGGCCTGGAAGGACGCCATCGCCGCCGCCGACAAGTACGTGGTGCCAAACGCATTCGGCGAGATCGTCGATCGCGAGGGCGGTGTGGGCCTGAACGCCTTCACCTCGAACGACGAGACCGGCTACTTCTACTCCTTTCCCTCCAACCGGCTGGAGCTGTGGGCCTTCCTCGAGTCCGAGCGGTTCCTGAAGCCGGTGATGCGCGAGTTCTACAAGGAGCGCAACGTGGTGATGGAAGAGCGCCGCATGCGAACCGACAGCCAGCCCACCGGCCGTCTGTTCGAGCAGTTCGGGGCCGCCGCCTTCACCGCGCATTCCTACGGGCGGCCGGTGGTGGGATGGGCCTCGGACCTCGGCGCCTTCTCTGCCACAGACGCCCGCGCCTACTTCGATACCTACTACGTCCCGGCCAACATGGTGGTGACGGTGGTGGGCGACGTGAGGACTTCCGAAGTGCTGCCCATGGTGGAGAGGTACTTCGGCCGGCTGGCCGCTCGCCCCAAGCCGGAGCCGCTGCGCACCGAAGAGCCGGCCCAGAAGGGGGAGCGGCAGGTGGTTCTCAAGGAGCCAGCCCAGCCCTTCTACATGGAGGGCTATCACAAGCCCGGCGCCGCCGATGCCGACGACGCCGTCTACGACGTGATCGGTCAGATCCTCTCCGTGGGCCGCACCTCACGACTGTACCGGGCGCTGGTGCGTGACCAGCGGATTGCCGCCAGCGCCGCCGGCTTCTCCGGCTACCCGGGCGACAAGTACCCGAATCTCTTTGTCTTCTTCGCTCTGCCGACACCGGGTCACACCCCCCAGGAAGTGCGCGACGGAATCAGGGCTGAGATCGAGCGCCTGAAGACGGAGGACGTCGGCGACGACGAGCTCAAGATGGTGAAGGCGCGGGTCCGCGCCGGCCTGATCCGAAGCCTCGGTAGCAACCAGGGCCTGGCCAACCAGTTAGGCTCCGCCCAGGCCCGCTATGGCGACTGGCGAGAGCTGTTCCGGCAGATCGAACGAGTGGAGAAGGTCGGCAGGGAGGACGTGAAGCGCGTGGCCCAGAAGACCTTCGTCGAGTCCAACCGCACGGTGGGCATCCTGGAGTCCACGCGCATGGCCGGCGGCCCCAAGGGAGGCAACTGATGAGTGCCCGAAACGCCGTTCTCTCCGCCTGCGCCATGGGCGCGGTCCTGTCGGTTCCCCTGGCCCCGGTGGCGGCGCAGGTCACCGACATCAAGGACATCAGGAAGCCGGCCTTGAAGCCCTTCACCCCCCAGCAGCCCCTGAGGCTGGCGCTACCTAACGGGATGGTGGTGTTTCTCCAGGAAGACCACGAGCTGCCCCTGATTCGCGGCACCGCCCGCATTCGCGGCGGCTCGCGGGAGGAGCCAGGGGGCAAGGCGGGCCTGGTCTCCATCTACGGCCAGGTGTGGCGCACCGGCGGCACCAAGACCAGGAAGGGAGATGAGCTCGACGACTTCCTGGAGGCTCGGGCGGCCCGGGTGGAGACGGGTGGCGGGCTCGACTCGACCTTCGTCTCCTTCGATTGCTTGAAGGGCAACCTCGACGAGGTCCTTCCGGTCTTCGAGGACCTGCTCCGAAACCCCGAGTTCCGCGAGGACAAACTCAGCCTGGCCAAGACACAGCAGAACACTGGCATCGCCCGCCGCAACGACAACCCGATGGGCATCACCGCGCGGGAGGCGCGCAAGCTGGGATACGGCGCCAACTCACCCTACGCTCGGGTCGAGGAATACGCGACGGTCGCGGCGGTCACCCGCGACGACCTCTTGGCGTGGCACCGGGCGGCCGTTCATCCCAACAACATGATCCTGAGCGTCACCGGGGACTTCGAAGCCAAGGCCATGGAGGCGCGGCTGCGCAAGGCGTTCGGTGGATGGGCGCGGGGACCGGCGGCGAAGAAGGGCGAGGCCGCCATCACCGAGGCCAAACCCGGCGTCTACTTCGTGCAGAAGGACGACGTCAACCAGAGCAACATCCGCATGCTCCACCTGGGCACCACCATGAAGAGCCCCGACTACTACGCCCTGGAAGTCATGAACGAGGTCTTCGGGGGCGGCTTCTCGGCGCGCCTCTTCTCCAACATCCGGTCCAAGAAAGGCCTTGCCTACTCCGTCGGCGGCGGCGTCGGCATGGGCTTCGACTACCCGGGCCTGTTCCAGCTCGCCATGGGCACCAAGAGCGAGAGCACGGCGGCGGCAATCGAAGCCCTCTACGAAGAGATCGACAACCTGCTCAAGGCGCCGCCATCGGCCGACGAGTTGAACCGAGCCAAGGAGGCGATCCTGAACTCGTTCATCTTCGAGTTCGACTCCAAGCAGAAGGTGATGGCACAGAAGGCGCTCTACGAGTTCTACGGCTATCCACCCGACTTCCTGGAGCGCTACCGCGCCGGGATCGAGAAGGTGACCACCGCTGACGTAGCCCGGGTGTCACGCCAGTACGTGCACAGGGACAAGATCGCGCTGTTGGTCGTGGGCAAGGCTCAGGACTTCGACAAGCCCCTCGCCAGCTTCGGTCCGGTGACCACCCTGGACATCACCATCCCGCCCCCGCCGGAGAAGAAGAGCAACTGATTCGTTCCGGGTCGCCCCGAGCGTAGGGGCGACCCCGGTGATCTTGACACGGAAGCTTCCGGAAGCTACCTTCTGGGCATGCGGTCCGTTGGGCTGAAGGTCCTCAAGAACAAGCTGAGCGAGTACGTCCGACTGGCTGCCCGGGGCGAGACCGTCCTGGTCACGGATCGCGATGAGGTCGTTGCGGAGCTGGTGCCGCCCCATGAGGGGCGGAGCCCGTTGCTGGCCGATGCGATGCTTGCCGAGGCGATGCGCAAGGGTTGGATCACCGCGCCCATGATGGTCGCCGCGGAGCCCCCGCCTCGCCTGCCGGTTGCTCCGCTCGGTGACCTGCTCGCCGAACTGGCCCGCGACCGCGAGGATCGGTGATCTACCTCGACACCTCGGTCGTCCTGGCACACCTTCTCGCCGAGGATCGGCAGCCGCCGCCGTCGCTCTGGACCGGCGTCCTGGTGGCCAGCCGCCTCCTCGAATACGAGGCCTGGAACCGGGTACACGCGCGAGGCCTCACGCGATCCCACAGCGAGCCGCTTCGGCTGCTGTTGGCACGCGTGGCGTTCGTCGAACTGGCGCCCCCGGTGCTGGCGAGGGCGCTGGATCCATTCCCGGTTGCGGTGCGCACGCTCGATGCGATCCACCTCGCATCGATCGACTTCCTGCGCACGCAAGGACAGCCGGTGTCACTCGCCAGCTACGATGACCGGATGCTGTCGGCAGCTCGCGCCATGCGCATTCCCATTGTGGCGCTGTAGAGACCGCCGCCGCCGAGCCCGCCAGACGCGTCAGCTCGCGGGGACCACCTTGTAGATCTCGCCGTCGTGGTCGACGATGTAGATCTCGCCGTCGCCGTCCACGCCAAACGATGAAGGCCGCGACAGGCCCCGGCCCAGGGTTGCCGTCCAATCCCGGAGATCCACGGCGCGGCCGCTCTCCACGCGGAACGACCTCACGAAGGGCGTGCAGTAGTCGCTGTAGAAGTAGCTTCCGTGGTAGCCCGGCAGGCGACAGCCGCGGTAGACGACGCCCCCGGTGATGGAGCAGCCCTCACCGTGGCTGTACTCGGCGACGGGCAAGGTCAGCCCCACGGTCGCGCAGCCCGAGCCGGGCTGATAGCAGCGGCTGCCCTCCATCACGCTCCAGCCGTAGTTCTCGCCGCCCTTGCGTGAGGCGACGCCGAGGTCGATCTCCTCCATGGCGTTCTGACCCACGTCGGCGATCAGCAGGTCGCCGGTGATGCGGTCAAAGGCGAAGCGCCAGGGGTTGCGGAGGCCGTACGACCAGATCTCGGGCCGCGCGCCTGACGTGTTGACGAACGGGTTGTCGGCGGGCACCCGGTAGGGGCTTCCGCCGTCCACGTCGAGCCGCAGCATCTTGCCGAGGTGGCTGCCCAGGCTCTGGCCGTTGCCCTGGGGATCGCCGCCCGAGCCACCGTCGCCCAGTCCAACGTAGAGCATGCCGTCGTTGCCGAAGGCCAACCCGCCGCCGTTGTGGTTGGAGTAGGGCTGGTCTGCGAAGAGCACCAGCTTCTCGGAGGCGGCATCGGCGACATCGCCGGCCGGTGCCGGGGCCCGAAACTCGGCGATGTGAGTGTCCCCCGACCTGTCGGTGTAGTTGACGAAGAAGCGGCCGTTCTCCGCGTAACGTGGATGGAAGGCCAGACCCAGGAGGCCCCGCTCGCCCCCGGAGCCGACGCGAGAGGCGATGTCGAGGAAGGGGGCCGAGAGCAGGTTCCCCTTCTTGAAGATCCGGACCCGGCCGGCCTGCTCCAGGACGAAGACGCGCTCACGGTCGCCCGGCGGGGCCTGCAAGTCGACGGGGCTCGAAAGGCCGCTCCCGACCAGCGTGGTGGTGAGGCCGGGAGTTCCCGAGACCGGAGTCCCCGCCGAGCAGGTGGATCCGGGAGGTGTGGCGGTGGGGGAGCCGGGCGACGGGGAGTCGCCACCGCCGCAGGCCGAGACAGCGACCGCAAGAAGGACCACCCGCACACCCAACGCATTCGCTTCCCTCATGTCTCGCGCTCCCTCTCGAACGTCAAGGGTTTTCGGCCGGGGCTTCCGGCAGCAGTGCCGGCACCTCGCCTTCCAGATAGCGGCAAAGCTCCGGCTTCGAGAACTGGAGGCCCACGAAGAAGGGGCCGAACTCGCCGTACCAGGAGGACGCCTCGTCGAAGCGCATCTCGTAGACCAGCTTCTTGAAGACCAGCGGGTCGTCGGCGAAGAGGTCGACACCCCACTCCCAGTCGTCGAAGCCGATGGACCCGGAGATGATCTGGGTGACCTGGCCCGCATAGTGACGGCCGATCAGGCCGTGGTCGCGCATCAGACGCGCCCGATCGGCGAAGGACGCCGCGTACCAGTTCTTGACTTCGCCCCGGCGCTTGTTCATGGGGTAGAAGCAGATGGCCCGCCGTCGCGGGACCTGGGGGTAGAGGCGGGGACTGACGCGCCTGCGTTGCTCCTCTAGCGCCGCGTCAAACGCCTGCTCGAACTCCTGGCTTCCGGTGGCTAGACCCTGCTCGTTGAGCCGCGAGTGGATGATGGCGGTCATCTCGTAAAGGCCCAGCTCCACGACCGAGACGTAGGAGGTGGTGAGCTCGAGGAAGGGGGCGAGGGGGAGCCGGGACACGGCGATCTGGGCGGCCTGCAGGGCATCGAGATCGCGCCGCAGGTGGACCAGCATCAGGTCGCCCCGGTGGCCGAGAAGCGTGGAGACGGCGGTCTCGCTCTCGCCGGCTCGGTCCATGGCCTCCAGGGCCGCGATGGTGTCCTTCGACCGGACCTTGCGTTCGGGACCTTGCAGCGCCCGCCAGGGTTCCCAGTGGATGCGGAACATCTGATGAAGAACGTAGTAGCCCTCGAGGGTTTCCGGGACCCGGGGGTCGTGCATGCCCTGCTGCCTCCGTGGAGAAGCCCCATTCTATACGCGGCGCCCGAAGTGAACTCGGTCGCCGCCATGAAGCGGGAGCGCTCGCCCCGCGAGATCCCGGACCCGAACCGCAACGCCCTGGGACGCCGTGGGTAGCGGGACATGACAAGGTTTTACGGGAGGCAACGCGGCTGGGGTTGGCTACCGCTTCGGTTGGCCGGAGAATGGAGCATCGGGCGGCTGCGGGCCGCCCCAAGAGAGGTCGTCTTGATCATCCAGCGTTGTCTGCCGTGTGTTGTGGCTGTCGTTCCCTTGGTCGCCTGTGCCGGGGGCCAGGGTGCCACCGCCAAGCGCGGTCCCGGAGGCCAGCCGCTGCCGGTACGGGTGGCCGAGGTTCAGGCGCAAGACGTCACCTATCGCGTACGGGCTCTGGGCTCGTTGGAGGCGGAGGAGCTGGTGCAGGTGACGGCGGAGGTCGACGGGGCGGTAGCCGCCGTGGACTTCCACGAGGGGGACCGGGTGACCCCGGACACGGTGCTGGTGCGCATCGATCCCGACCGCTATCGGCTGGAGGTCGAGCGGACCGAGGCCACCTACAAGAAGACCCTCGCCGATCAGCACCGGGCCGAGGCCGACCTCAAACGCCGTGAGGAACTGGCCCGGGAGCAACTGGTGGCGGTCGAGGAGCTGAACCGCAGCCGCCAGGAGACGGAGCGGCTCACCGCGGAGACGGCGGCCGCCAA
>DATECU010000155.1:0-21954 GCA_035286745.1 Vicinamibacteria bacterium
GCCCGGGTTGGTGGTGCCGTCCGCGGTCTTCCAGGCCGAACCGCCGTTGCCGCCGATGGCCTGGACGCTGAGGCCGCCCATGGTGCCGCTGGTCACCGTCAGCACCACGCTGCCGCCCGCGCCCCCGCCGCCCCCGCCGTCGTTCTTGGTCTCGTCGTAGGCGTCAGCGCCGTTGGCCGTCACTAAGGCTCCGGCGGTGATCGCGAAGGAGGCGGCCCGCAGCAGCATGAGTCCGCCACCGGCCGCACCGCTGGAAGCCTGGCCCTCGTCGGCCGCGGTGGCCCCGTTGCTGCCGCAGTTGTCGTTGTTGCGAGTGCCGGCGCCGCCGCCGCCGCCAAGGACGAGCTGGCTGAACGACGGCGTTACCGCTGCCCCCCGCCCGCCCCGGTCGAGGTTGCTAAACCAACTGCGCCCCCCGGTGCCTCCGGCGCCGCCGTTGCTTCCTCCCCCGCCGCCGGAGTTCTGGTCGTTGGAGGCCGGATTGGGGTCGGTGGAGCCGCCGCCTGCATTGCCGGGCGCCCCACGGGCCATGGAGCCGTTGGGGTATCCGTCGTTAGGTTGGTTGGTGTTGACGATGTTGGGATACGTGCCGCTGCCGCAAGTGTGGACCCCCGAGGGGTTGTACACCCACAGCGGCGTGCCGGCGTTGCCCTCTCCCTTGCCGCCGTGGGTGTCACAAGGGTCGGCCGAGCCCGTACCCGTCGGACCCCGCCAGTCCTGGCCGTTGGGGGTGACCGCGGGCACGCTGCAGGTGCCTCCCTCGCCCGCGAGCTGACGCCCGGCCGCGCCCCGGAACCCGAGGCCGTCGACGGTGGCGATCAGGCCGGCGCCCATCGTCAGCGTTCCCGCCACGTCGAGGGCCAGGACGCCGCCGGTCCCCCGACCGCTGGCGTCGGTCGTCCAAGCGGCTGCGGTGACGGGGGTTGCCGAGCTCAGGGTCGCCGACGTGAACTCCAGCCCCCGCACGACTTGGAAACGCGACTGTCCTTTGGCGGCGGTCGCGTTGGTGTCCGTGTAGCCGTTGACCAAGCCGTTCCCGGCGCCGACGCCCTGCAGGTTGAGGGTTCCGCCGAGCAGGGGAACCGCGTTGGTGGCTCGTACGAACTCGTACTTGCCGGCGTTGACGGTGCCCGGGATGGCGCCCGCTCCCGGCCCCGTCCCGTTGATGAGGTTCTGGCAAGCGACCCCAGCCCCATAGCAGTCGGTGTTGGTCGAGTTGATCTGGGCATCCTGCATCTGGATGACCAGCAGGAGATCCCCGATCCCGACGGGCGTGGTCGCGCCTCGGGCCGCCCCCAGCGTGATCGACGTGCCCCCAGGCGCCACGCTGGCGGTGCCGGGGTAGTAGGTGTTGATCACGCCGCTCAGCGTGCCGCCGGGACCGATCGAGCCCGGGACACTGCACAGGGGAGCAGTCCCGCCGCTGACGGCGGTGGTCGCGGTCGCGGTGTCGTTGACCGGGTTGGGGTCGTAGGCGGTGGCGGTGTCCAGGGCCACGGTGGCGGTGTTGCTCTTGGTGCCCGCGCTGCCGACCGTCGCGACCATGGTGATGGTGGCGACCGCGCCATTGGCCATCGAGCCCAGGTTGCAGGTCACGATCAGCGTGCCGCTGCACGTCCCCAGCGTGGAGTTGGCCGAGACCAGCGTCATGCCGGCCGGGACCGGATCGGTGACGGTGACGCCGGGGGCGGTATCGGGGCCGTTGTTGACGACGACCACCGTGTAGGTCACGTTTGCGCCTATCGCGACGCTTGCGGGGTTCCCCGACTTGCTGATCGCCAGGTCGGCGGTCGCGATCTGGGCGACCGTGGTGAGCAAGGTGGAGCTGTTGTCGGCCAGGTTGGGGTCCGGCTCACTGCCGGCGACGGTCGCCGTGTTGCTGAGGACGCCGAGCACCATCACCTGGACGGTGATGGTGACGGTGGCGCCGGCACCGCTCGCGATCGAGCCCAGAGTGCAGACGACGGTGGTGGTACCCGAGCAGGATCCCTGGCTGGGGATAGCGGACCAGAACACGGTTCCCGCGGGCAGGACATCCGTCACCGTCACGTTCATGGCAGGCGAGGGGCCGCCGTTGCTGGCGGTGAGCGTGTAGCTCACGGCGTCGCCGAGGTAGGCGAGCGCCGGCCCCGACTTCACGATCGCCAAGTCGGTGAGCGGTGTGACGGTGGTGGTCTCGGTCGCCGAGTTGTTGGCCGAGTTGGGGTCGGTCTCGGTCGCGGCGACCGTGGCCGTGTTGCTGTGGGTGCCGGTGACCGCCCCCGTCACCACGATGCTGACGGTTGCGCTGCCCCCGCTGGCGATCGTGCCCAGATCGCAAGTGACCGTCGAGGTTCCGCTGCACGACCCCTGGCTGGGGGTGGCCGAGACATAACCCATGCCGGCGGGAAGCGGGTCGGTCATCGCGACGTTGGTTGCGCCGCCAGGACCGTTGTTGGTGACGGTGATGGTGTAGGTGGTGTTCTGGCTCACCGCGATGGGGTCGACCGAGTCCGTCTTGGTGATGGCGAGGTCGGCCGGCGCCGGCTTCACGGCCACGCCGATCTGCGCCCAGTCGGAGTTGCCGCTGAAGGTCTCGCTCATCGTCGTGGCGGCGGCAGTTGCGGGTTCCGTGCTGCCGAACCCGGTGACGTCGGTGCCGGAGTTGTTGTTGGTGGAGTTCAGGTTCCACCGCTGGGTTTGCCCTGATCCGCCGGGCAGGCTGACGGTTCGGTTGCCGCCAACGGCGACGGTGTCGATCACAGCGTCTCCCGCCAGCGATGCCACGTTCAACGTGGAACCGGCCTGGTTCACCCCGGTGGCGGTTGCCACGGCGCCGAACGGTGCCGCGGTGTCCACTTCGCTGAAGCTGATGGCTCCGACCACGACGCCGGTGTTGGTTGCCGTCAGGCCGTTGATGGTCGTGATCACCGGGAATGCCCCCGCGGCGGGGTTCACGAGGTACCAGAGTTCCACCCGTCGATCGTTGTTGGTCGGCTCAGTGGCCTGGCCCAACTGGGTAAGCGGAAGCCCGCCAAAAGTGACACCGCCCACGACGGCGGCCGGGGAGTTGTTGCGGTTGATGGACACCCCGACCACCAGCAGTCGGTTGGCCCCGGCTGGAGTCAGCGCGGGTGTCGTCACCACGTTGGTCGTCCCCGGCGTCACGTTGGTGCAGCGCCGGCCGGCGGAAACCGGCGCACCGATCGCTATCGTCGCCTGCGCGGGCGGGGCCACCAGGGAGGTGAAGCCGGCCAGGCCCAGGACAGCCAGCAGGCTGCCGAACCGCGGTGCTTGGCTGCGACTCGCCATCCCATCCCTCATATCAGCCCCCGGCTCAGCGTCTCCGCCTGCCACTCGCCCAGGTGGTCGGCCGTTGCGACACGGTCGAGTGCACCTAGGACCGGGTGTGGGATTGCAAGTGCCGTTCCTGGAGGGGGTCCGAAGTCGACTTCGTTGGGGATCAGCGGTTTACGGCCGGAGCGGCTGGCGTCGCGCCGGAAACCGGACTTGCCCGCATCGGCCATCGGTAACAAGCCGGCGCTCTGCCGGCCTTTCCTGGCCCGGAGGCGCCGGGCGGCCCACCGCCGCAGCCAGTCCGCTGCTGCCACCTGGCGTGCAAACCACCGCCTCACCCGGACCGGGCGACCGTCCCGCTCGACGGACTCCACCCGCCCGAGGACCTGGCCCACCGGGACTTCCTCCAGCGGCGATCCGGGCGCGTCCCCGCGGGTGAGGAAGATCGCCCGATCTCGCTTCGGGCATTCGACCACCCGGTGCGCCGTGGGCCCCCGCGCGCTGTCGTAGAGCAGCACATCGCCTCGCCGAACCTGGCGATGTCGAATCGGGGCGAAGGTGACCAAGTCCCCGTCTCGGATCGCCGGCCCCATACTCGGCCCTCTCGCCCGAAAACGCACGCGCTGCCCGTCCCGGAGGAGGTCGGTACAAAGGACCGGGAGGATCGAGGTCACGACTTTTTGCCCTGGGGAACGCTGTCGAGGACGAATCGCACGGCTTCCTCCTCGGGGACGAACGGGAAGCGGAGGCAAGGGACCTCGCGGACCAGGTTGTCGAGCAGTTGGAGCGAGGCGGCCATGAGGTCGGCATCGTGGAAGGGGACGAAGCTGCGCGCCAGCAAGCCGGAGACGGCCTCGGCCGGCTCGAGCTTCCTGAAGCCGTTGCGCTCTCCCCTCTCGAGGAGCAGGACGGCCGAAAGCGGCGCCCGGGCGCTGGCGGCGAGCTCGGCCTCCCCGTGCCAGGGCGTGCCGTACATCCACCACGTGCCTTCGGTCCCGCAGCGGACGATGATCCGGTCGTCGCTCAGGATGCTCGCGCCTGGCAGGCCCTCCCAAAGCCTGGCGGTCGTGGTCTTGCCGTCGCCGGACTGCCCTGCGAAGAGATACCCCTGCCCGGAGGCAGCCACCCCGCACGCGTGCAGCTCGATGCCGCCCCGGGCGGCAAGCAGTCGGAGGAAGAGCAGCTCGTCGAGGGGGAACTCGAGGGCGTCGACGGGGGTGTCCAGCGGAAAGGCGTCAGGGTTCAGGAACACCTCGCCGTTCGCGAGGTCGGGATCGAGACGGGCCTCCTTGTAGGGGGCGGGCCCGAAGCTGCGATCGAAGAAGCGGTAGGCGTGGCGGCCCCGGCTCCCGTAGAGCCGCCAGGCGCCGCCCGAATCGAAGAGGAGCTGGTCGTCCGCTTCGGGATCGAGCCGACCCCACCGCACCCGGAGGCCCAAGTCGGGCCTCTCGTCGTCGGCGAGGAAGAGCCGAGAAGTCCTCGGTATCTCCAGGCGCAGCGACGGGGAAACCGACTCGACCGCCACCGTCAGGTCGCCGACCCGCAGCGCATACCGCTCGACCGTGCGCAGGTCGGCCGAGGCTTTGGTCCGGGGCGCCTGGGCCTCGGAGGAGAGGGGCACGATGCGCTCAGGAGCCCTGCGTCGAGCAGACCGCGGGCCTGCATTTGCTGCCGCGCGGCCCGGCAACGTTGTCGTTCTTGCAGAAGCCCAGCACCGCTTCCTCGGCACGCAGCGGGACCTTCTCCACCGACGGCGCCAGGTAGGGCTTCTTCTGGCGTTTCCCCGCGTCCGCGATCGGTCCTTTGTGATCCATGTGTCCTCCGGCTCCCTTCATTATGCGCCGCCAGACCCGAGAGCGCTCGAGCCTCCGTCAGGCGTGCGGGTCATGCCCTCGACCAGGACCGGCAGGAACACTCGGCCGCGCCCCCGGCCGCCGTTGGCGGGGCGCCCCCGGAGGGTCTCTGCCGACCGCCGCAGCTCCTCGTTCCACGCGCCCCCGCGGCAGCACTCGCAGGCTCCGTGCGGCGGGATGGGCCAGCCGAAGGTCAAGGCGCGGAGATGAGCCACCCGACACAGGAAATCGACCGGCGTCTCGGGGTCGCCCTTCTCCAGCTCGGCATTGGCCGGGCACATCCCGCAGACGCTCTTCAACTGGCAGGCCGTGCACTTGGTCACTCGCGTGATCTTCTTCCGGCGCTCCTTCCCCAGGAACTGGCTCCAACCGTCCGCCAGCGTCCCTTGCCTCAAGTCGAAGGTCTCCCGGTGCGAGAGGAGGCAGAGGCTCATCTTCCCCAGGGGGTCGATCGCGAAGGAGCTGATGCCCCCGCCGCAGTGGTAGGCCTCGTCCTCACGCCCCACCGCTTGCTGGGGGCGGATGTACTCACACGAGAACTCCTGCCACTCCTTCATGCGCCCGGGGTCGAGGAGGTCGAGCTCGACGATCTCCTCCGGGCTGAGCCGCAGCGGGAGGGGGCTCTGGGAGCAGTCGATGCGCGGCGTCATCATGGCGTCGAACTTGAAGGGCAGTCCCAGCTCTTCCTCGACGAACCGCTTCATGTCCCAGATCTCGTGGCGGTTGAGGGTCACCGCGACGGTCTTGACCGCGAGCGGGAGACCCCGCTCGGTGAGCCGCCTGATGCCGGCGAGGCAGCGGTCGTAGGAGCCGGGCACCCGCGTCAGTCGCTCGTAGGTCTCTCGGGTCCGCCCGTACAGCGTGATCTCGATGGCGAAGGGGCGCCATTCGACCAGCGTGTCCACGATCCGGGGCGTGATCTGGGTGCCGTTGGTGAAGAGTGTGATCAGGAAGCCCTTGCGCTTGGCGTAGAGGTAGATGTCGAGGAAGTCCCGGCGGGCGAAGATCTCGCCGCCGGTGTAGAGAAGCCACAGGCAGCCGGCGTCGCAGAGCTGGTCGAGCAGCCGGTAGTGCTCCTCGGTCGTCAGCTCCTGCTGTCGCGCCTGGGGATCGGCCATCGGGAGGTTGTTGTAGCAGTGGCTGCAAGCGAGCGGGCAGCGCCGCGTCACCTCGATCGAGACGTCGATCGGGATCCGCGCCCCAGGGACCCGGGCGTGCAGCCGGCGGCTGAACTCCGTGTAGGTGAGCGCGATCGCCTCGGCGCTCATCAGGCGACCTGCCCTTCGACTACCCCGGTCCCCAGCAGCGCGCGCAGGAAACGGTCCACGTCTTGGCGGGCGACCTCGGGGTCGACCTCGAACTCGTCCGCGATGGCCGCCGCGATCTCCGCCGGAGCCAGGCCTTCATCGAGCCGGCTCCAGATCGTGGCCCCGACCTCGTTGAGGACGTAGACGAAGTCCAGCTCGGCGGCCTGGGCGCGGATCGGCACCACGATGGTCTCGCCCGCGATCTTGCGGGTGACATAGTCCCCGACTTTCCGCAAGCCTGCAGCCATAGAGGTCAAATGACTATACCAGCAGGCCGCCCGCAGGACACCCGGTCGGCCCGTCCCCGAAGAACGGGCATCGTCCGACCCCGCTCTGTCACTGAATCAGACACGCGTCCCCTTTTCGGCCACACGGGCCGCCCCCCAAGTCCGGGCCGAGTTCAGGCCCCAGCGCCAGGCGAGGCCAAAGGCCCTGCCCACGATGCCTCCCCTTTGCACAAGCGATGCCGCGGCTCCGGCCGGTCGAGGCGGGGCCAGGGTGGCACGGATCAAGGCGCCGCGCTGTCCCCGAGCCAGCTCCCAGCGAACCCGCCCCAGCGCCGGCGAGGAAGGGCACAGGAGCGAGAACGGATCTTGGAGGCGGGCGGCCAGCCAGCGGGCCAGCGCCGGGTGCGCCGCCGGGAGTTGCGCGCGGAGCGCCTCAGGGGTGGTCGACCCCACTACTACCGCCGCCGCGTCCAGGGCCACCCGGAGGGCCAGGGTGGCTTGCGCTCGGCCGGCAATCTCCAGCGCCAGCGAGGCGTCGAAGGAGGATCGAGCCAGGAGGGCCGGGAAGTCGAGGTAGTGCACCAGCGGAAGCACCAGACCGTGCTGGAAGGATGCGTGCAGCGCGCCCAGCACCAGCAGGTCCTCGGCTGCGGGCACGCGCAGCCCACTGTTCGTTAGGTGACTGCGTTGCCAGAGGCGGTCGCGGTCCAGGGGAAAAAGACCCGGGCAGGAGGTGACGCTGTGGTGCAGCTCCAGCAGCTCGCCGGTCACCGGGTCGTGCAGGCCCACCGCGTGGTCGGCCGCTTCGCCGCGGGTGAAGCCGGCGTCTGTCAGCGCCCTAACCGCCGGGTCCCAGGCGTCGAGCAGGAGCAGATCGGCATCGCCCATGGGGCGCTCCCCCGGCCCGACGTACCCGCCCGCCAAGAGCGCCACCCCCTTGAGCGGGAGCCCCCGGAGGCCCTGCGCGCCCAGCAGGTGTTGGACGCGCAGAGCCAGAGACAGCAGTCGGGTGCCGTGCAGCAGGGCTGCCCGATGGGCGTCGCGCAGGCTAGCTCGCGCCGCCTGGGGCCACCAGGCGGCGTTTGGCGTGGCGGTCAGGCGCTCGTCCAGACAGCCCGCCAGGCCCAGGTCCCGGGCGGCCCGCGCCAGCTCGTCTGCGTCTGTCGCGCCCGCCGGCCGCGGCAATTCGCCGCTGACCAGCCACCGGCGCAACCGCTCCCGGGCCTCCGCCGCCATGAATCAGGCTAGGGCGGCAGCATTCGGCTGTCAACGGCGGATGCAACCACGCCCCAACCTCTCGCCGCCTGTCGTAGCTGAGAGCTGAGAGCTGACGGCTACCACTCTCGACCGCCGTCGGTTAGGCGTACTACAGCAGACCACGCAGCGCGTAGTACGACCCTGCCGCCACCAGGGCCGAGAGGGGGATGGTGAGGACCCAGGCCCAGACGATGCGTCCGGCCATGCCCCAACGAACCGCGGACAGCCGCCGGGTGGCGCCCACACCCACAATGGCTCCGGTGATGGTGTGGGTGGTGGAGACCGGGATCCCGCCCAAGGTGGCCGCCACCAGGGTGATGGCGCCCGAGGTCTCGGCGCAGAAGCCGCCAAACGGTTGCAGCTTGGTGATCTTGGTGCCCATGGTCTTGACGATGCGCCAGCCGCCGAACATGGTGCCGAAAGCGATGGCGGCGTGGCTGATCAAGACCACCCACAGCGGGACCTCGAACTTCTTCAGGTGGCCGGAGGCGACCAGGATCCCGGTGATGATGCCCATGGTCTTCTGGGCATCGTTCCCGCCGTGGCCGAGACTGTAGAGCCCGGCGGAGACGAGCTGGAGCTTCCGAAACAGGCGATCCAGGCGGAACGGATGCCAGCGCCGGAAGATCCAGGTCACCGACACCATGAGCGAGAAGCCCAGCAGGGCGCCGATGGTCGGAGCTAGCACGATGAAGACCAGGGTCTTGGTCCAGCCGGAGATGAGGATGGCGGCGAATCCGGCCTTGGCCACCGCGGCCCCCGCATAACCGCCGATGAGCGCGTGGGACGAGGAGACGGGCAGGCCGTAGTACCAGGTGAAGAGGTTCCAGGCGATGGCCCCAATCAGGCCCGCCAACACCACATCATGGCTCACCACCGAGAGGTCGATCATCCCCTTGCCGATGGTCTTGGCGACGTGGGTGCCCAGCACAAAGGCGGCCACGAAGTTGAAGAAGGCCGCCCACAACACGGCTTTCTGGGGGGCGAGGACCCGAGTGGAGACCACGGTGGCGATGGAGTTCGCCGCGTCGTGGAAGCCGTTCAGGAAGTCGAAGGTGAGGGCGACCAGGATGATGAAGACGATGAGGGCGGTGTCGTGCGACATGGGAGGGCCCGTCGGGCTCAGGCGTTCTTGAGCACCACGTTGCCGAGAACGTGGGTGAAGTCCTTGCAGGCGTCGCAGGCCTCCTCGAGGCCGTCGTAGACTTCCTTCCACTTCAGGATCTCGATCGGGCTCCGGGGCCCGTCGGTCTTGAAGAGGTTGGCGATCACCGTGTTGTAGAGTGTGTCCCCCTGGTTTTCGAGCTCGGAGACCCGCACCATCGACTCGTGGATCCGGGCTTCGTTGGCGAGATCCCAGACCAGGCCGGTGGCTCGATCGATCTCCTCCGCCATGGCGACCAGGATCTGGGCGAAGCGGAGCAGGGCTTCCGGTGTCTCGGACAGCTCGAAGATCACCAGGTACTGGGCCACGCCCTCCAGGTAGTCGAGGATGTCGTCGAGGTCGGAGGCCAACGACCGGATGTCCTCGCGGTCGAAGGGCGTGATGAAGGTGGTGTTGAGGGCCTCGAAGATCTGGCGGGTGATCTGGTCGCCGTCGTGCTCGATGGCCTTGAGCTCGACCACCTTGATCCGCCGCTCTTGCAGGCTGCCGCAGTGCCCGATCTCAGAGAAGAGCCGGGCCGCCTTGAGCAGGTTTTGGGTGTCCTTGGAGAGCAGCTCGTGGAAGCGCTCCTCCTTGGGCATGAACCACTTGATGATGCTGTCGGCACGCATGGGGGGTTCTGACCTCCGTGACAAGACTGCGGCTTTTCTACAGGATTCCTGTGACAGCCGTGTGACAGCCGACTACGGGCCCCGATCCTATCACGCCCCTCCCGCGCGGGAGCGGGCCGGCCGCGGCCGTGCGACCTTGCGGCCGGCCGGCCGCCGGCCGGACGGCCGGACGGCCGGACGGAGGGCTGGACGCGCGGGCACCCGCGGCGTATAACAGCCGGAAGCGGAGATCGGCCCATGCGCGTTGTGGTCGCTGGCGGGACCGGCTTCATCGGCAGGGAAGTCGTGCGGCAGCTCTTGGAGCCGGGCACCGACCAGGTCACGGTGACCACCCGCGACCCCGACCGCGATCTCTGGGGAGGCCGGGTGCGGCTCGTGCAGGCCTTCGCCGGGGACCCGGTCAGCCTGGGGCGGGCTTTCCAGGGCGCCGACGTCGTGGTCCAGGCCATCCAGTTCCCCAACCACCCTGTGGAAGACCCCTCGCGGGGCTGGACGTACCTGGAGGTGGACGGCCGCGGGTCCTCGGTCGCGGCCCAAACGGCCAAGAAGCTGGGCGTCCGCCGCTTCGTCTACCTTTCGGGCGCCGGCGCCGGCCAGGGCCGGCCCCAGCCCTGGTATCGGGCCAAGGATCAGGCCGAGGCCGCCATCCGCGAGACCGGGATGGAGTTCGTCTTCCTCCGACCCTCCTGGGTCTACGGACCCGGCGACCGCAGCATGAGCCGCTTCGTGTCCTTCTGTAGGTACCTACCGGTGGTTCCGGTGATTGGCGACGGCCAAGCCCCCTGCTGGCCGGTTCTGGTGGAGGATCTGGCCCGGGCCGTGGTCGACTGCGTTAAGCGTGAGGAGGAGGCGGGGAAGGCGCTGGAGGTGGGTGGACCCGAGCGGCTCACCATGGACGACGTGGTCCACACCATCGCTCGCGTCCTGGGCAAGCGGCGGCTGATCCTCCATCACCCGGTGGGTCTCATGAAGCTGGTGGCGCGGGCGATGCTGTTGCTGCCCAACCCCATCCTCTCCCCGGGTGCTGTGGACTTCGTCACCCAGGTGGTGGAGATGGACCCCAGGCCCGCCGCCCACTTTCTGGGCCTGCGCTTCCGAACCCTGGAGCAGGGGCTCAGGGGGTACCTGGGCTAGCCGTCGGCTCTCAGCACTCAGCCGGAAGTGGCAGCACTCAGCTTCCGGCAACCGGCGTTCAGCTGCGGCGAGGGCGACGGACGCGCTCCAGCCTCGCGCGCGTCCGTGGCTGACAGCTGATTGTGCGCCGACCGCTGTGGCCCCGCAGACGGCTGTCGTTCCCCCCGCCTCTGCTATGCTGTCTTGGTGACCTCCACCTACTTCCAGAAGGGCTTCAACCTCAAGGCCACCGTCGCCCCCATCCTGGCCGAGAACTACGCCAGCCGGGTGGTCGACCGGCTGAAGGCCCTGGGCTACGTCGCCCGCGCCGGCGACATCACCCTGAAGCTGGCCCGCGAGTTCGGGTTCTGCTACGGCGTCGACCGCGCGGTCGAATACGCCTACGAGACCCGCGAGAAGTTCCCGGACCGGAGGGTCTTCCTGTGCGGTGAGATCATCCACAACCCCGACGTGAACGGGCGCTTGCAGGAGATGGGAATCACCATCCTGCCCGACTCCAAGGATCCCCTGGTGCGCTACTCCGACATCGACGGCGGCGACGTGGTCATCCTCCCGGCGTTTGGCGTTACGGTAGCGGAGCTTCAGATCCTGCGCGACAAGGGCTCGGTGCTGGTGGACACCACCTGCGGCAGCGTGCTCAACGTGTGGAAGAACGTCCACAAGTACGCTCGCGAGGGGTTCACCGCGGTCATCCACGGTAAGCACTACCACGAGGAGACCAAGGCCACCGCCTCCCAGGCGCTCACCCATCCTGGCGGGCAGTTCCTGTGCCTGCGCGACAAGGACGAGACGGCGGCCGTCTGCGGTTTCGTGCGCGGGGAAGTCGCCGGCGCCGTGCTCCGGGAGCGCTTTGCCCACGCCGCCAGCCCCGGCTTCGATCCCGAGCTACACCTGGCCCGCATCGGCCTCGCCAACCAGACGACCATGCTGATGTCGGAAAGCCTGGCCATTCAGGAGATGCTCCGCGCCGCCTACCGCGACCGCTACGGTGATGCCGAGCTGCCCCAGCGCTTCCACGCCTTCGACACCATCTGCTCCGCCACCCAGGACCGCCAGGACGCGGTGCTCACCATGCTGGAGGAGGGCGGGCTCGACCTGATGGTGGTCATCGGCGGCTACAACAGCAGCAACACCCAGGCGCTGGCCCGCATTTGCGCCGAACGGATGCCCACCTACCATATCAACGAGGCTGCGTGCATCGAGGAAGGCTCCATCCGCCATCGCTTGGTGGGGGCCCACCAGGATGTGCGGGCAGAGGGCTTCTTGCCTGCGGGCCCGGTCCGCATTGGGCTCACCGCCGGGGCCTCGACCCCCAACAACGTGGTGGGGGACGTGATCAAGCGCCTGCTGGGCCTGCGGCGACTAACGCCCGACCATCTGCACGCGGCCGACCGGGAGCTCGGTCTGTCCCCGCCGCCGTAGCGCTCAGCTACGGCAGGCCCGAGAGGCTGGAGCGGCAACGTCCGGCCCATGGGCCCGCGGCATGAAAACTGCCACGGCCGGCCCACAACGAACATGGCGACCCCTTGCGAGCGGCTTACCAACTACCTCCGCCAGAGGGGCGTAGATAGCATCCCGATGACCTTCGTGGAGCTGGAGGGGGTGCGGGGCAAGGCACTGCCAGCCTCGGCCCGCAGGCACGCTGCCTGGTGGAGCAACACGCGGCCCCACGCCCGCTGCTGGACCGCTGCGGGTTACAGGGTGGCGCACGTCAGGCTCACCGACGAGACGTTCACCTTCGTGCGACTGGCAAGGGCGTCTTCGCAAATCTCCCCGCTAAGGGCACCCGACATCCCTGGCCAGCCGTGCAGCTCCTGGTCGACCTGGACCGCGAGTTCGAGAAGGGCATCGCCGCGTGCGCGAAGAGGGCCATCTTCACCGGCCCCAGCGTGCACTTCTACGAGCGCACGGTGCGGATGGTCAGGGAGGCCGCCTCGCTTCGTGACCTCGCGGATAGCGAGCTGTTCTGCGACTACGTGTACGCAACGCTGACCGCCTGGGGTATGCACCGCATGGGGGAGCGCGTCGCCGCGAAGCTCACCGCCTACAAGAAGTTCTAAGTCGCTGTGCACTCGCTCCTGAAGGAAGTCGACGACCTGAGGGGGATGAGCGTTTGCGACTTGACTGAGGAGGACACCGCTGCCGTGACGGCTCGACTCGCCAAGCTTGCCGGGACAACCGGCATCACAGCCTCGGACGCACCCCTTGTCGCGAACACGAAGACCCTTCATCTCCTGCTGCCAGACCTCGTCCCGCCCATCGACCGCACGTACACTTGTCGCTTCTTCTTCGGCCGCATGCAGCCACCCGGTAGCGCTGCCGAGGTGTTCAGGCGCATCTACCCCCCGTTGGCAGCCCTCGCCAAGCGTCATGAGGTTGCCGTTAGGAAGGCGACGGGCACATACATCTGCCTCGGGCACGCGAAGGCACTCGACAACGCCATCGTCGGCTTCGTGCTCAACCACCCGGAGCGCTTCGGCGGCAAGTCCGGGCAGGCTGTGGATGGCGATCAGGACTCTTCGTAGACCCCGGCGATCGGGGGAACACCAGGGAGTGGGCTCGACCACAGCGGATCCGGTCGCCGAGGACGCGGAACGCCATCCTCCCGCGCGCTCCCGCGGAGGCATTTCCTGGGGCAGGCCTCAATCTGGGTGGTCGCCGGCCTTCCGAATATCCCAGGCCGCGTCACAAGGACTACGCCGTCCCGAGGATCTCGCCGAGGCCGTACTCGCAAGCGCGCTGTACGTTTTCGGGCGCAAGCCGCCGGTCCTGCGGAATCCGGGCGGCGTTGCGGATCGTGTCCGTCACCTCGGCGAACAGCTCCTGAGCGATCGCTTCGGCCCTCTTGGCTGTGGGCGCCGCCATGGTGGGGCGAACGACCTCAACCCACAGACGGCTCAGCTCACCCAGCGAGGCACCGAACAACTCCAGCGTGTCATGGATGTAGAGGACGTCCTGAGCCTTCTTGTCGCTCGTGCGACTCGAGTGGATGAGCAGCTTCTGAACGATGAAGCTCGTCGGGTTTGGCAAGAACAGGTCCAGGTCGGCGGCGATTGGCACTCCTCTCTCCCGTCCCACCCGCACGTTCCACGGCTCAACAAGCAGGAGCTCCAGGTACCGCATCTTCTGTGCCGTGATGCCGGCCTTTGTTACGGTGGCGTCAGGCTTCCCATTGCGCTTCGTTCCGCTGCCGGAGAGAGGAGTCAGGAACTCCGCATAGAAGCCGTCGTGTTCCTCGCCGAGGCCGTAGTGCGTCGCTGGCGGCGCGTCGTCCCCGAAGAACTCCTCGGTGAAGCCGGCTTCCACCAACGCTGCGCGGACGTTGCCAGCCAGTGCCACGTCGGGGGAGAAGGCGAGGTCGGTATCGCGCGTGCGCGGGGCTAAATGGTCGGGCGGTTTGGCCAGGCGATGGAACCGATGGAGCCGGTGCGCCCAGCCGCCAACTACTACCAGCTGGCCGAGCCACGGCTGGAGCGCCGTGACGAGACGGGCAAAGGCCTCCCTGTCCTCCACGTCAGCGCCCTCCCTCGATGACGCGTTGCAGAACGCGTTTCCGGATGAGGTCCGCCTGTTCGCGTCCGCGCGACGGGTGCGACGCCACGTCGACCCAGACCTGCAGCACATCGCATGCGGCCATGCCTTCCGGCCGGACCATGCCCCGGAACACGGACTGCGGCGCCGGCGCTTGCCGGACGATGAGCTCCGGCGGCTCGCCCGGAGCGCAGGCTCGGAGGTTCTTCCAGGCGGCCAGGTTCGCAGGCTGGATGCGGTGAACGTAGACGTAGGGCGGCACGCCGCTGACGAATCCGAGCCGCAGCGCGTCGGCAGCAGCGAATAAGGCTAGGCAGGCTCGGCCGCTGCCAAGCATCCTGTGGAGCTGGGCCTGCCTGTCACCCGGCAGAAGGAAACGCATGGACACTTCCCTCGGTGATCGGGCCGAAAGGGCCTGCCAACGACTGAACAGGTCCTCGCGCCGCACGAGGCGGAAGGAGGAGGCCGACTCGTGCAGGTAGCCCTCGCGCTCGAGCTGCTGGACGAATCGGAACGCACTCATTACCGACACGTTCGCGGCACGCGCCAACTGTGACGCGTTGCGATACTGCCCTCGGGGCGCGGCGAGCAACTCATCCGGCAATTCAGGGGCCAGCAGCACTTTCAGCATCCACTGGTTGAGATCGGAGAAGAACTGGCCGGAATCGGGGGCGGACTTGCGCATCGACGCCGGGAGGTCCCTACCCGGCGCGTTCATCTCCTCTAGGTGAGGCCCGCGGAACAGCGCGAAGCCTTCGAAATCGATCACACCGGCGGCCGCGTCCGGAGCGTAATGCTGAGCGAATGCCATCACCTGCTCGGCGGCGCGCGGAGAAATGCTGGGCGCCGCGACGACGGCGAGGGGCATCGCCTTCTGACGGGCGGCGTGCGCCGCTTGGAGCACCGCTTGCGCGAAAAGGGGCACGAGCCGATCACCCCGGCCCTCTGGGGCTGACTTGACCTCGATGGCGTACTCGATTCCCTTTCGTCGGGCGACGAGGTCGGGCCCAGCGGCTCTTGGATGGCGTCGTACATGCCAGCCGGCACTCTCGAAAAGGGCGGCGAGGCGGGATTCGGCGAGCCTTCCCCGTTCGGATCCGTCCGACTTGCCGGGTATTTCCTGGCTCTCCATGATCGCCTCTACCGTGGCCGTGGTAATTACCGTGGCCCAGTTAATTAACATGGCCATGGTAAATACACAAACCTGCAAAGTCAACTGACTCCGGATGAGTTCAAGGACTTGAAGTTCCACTTTGGAGCATCAAGTTGGGGTGGCACCCGCAAGCCACCCCGAGCCTTCACCGAGCAGGGCGTCGCCATGCTCTCGAGCGTCCTTCGGAGCCGACGGGCCGTCCAAGTCAACATCGAGATCATGCGCGTGTTCGTGCGGCTGCGGCAGATGCTTCAGGGAAACGCCGATCTCGCCCGTAAGCTCGCGGAGCTCGAGAGGAGGTATGACGCCCAGTTCAAGGTAGTGTTCGACGCCATCCGGCAGTTGATGACGCCGCCGGATGTGCCACGGCATAAGATCGGGTTCAGGGGCGGGGAGCCGCGATGAAGCGCCTCACCGCGACGCCGGGCGCCGAGCAGACCGAAGCCGCGAGACTGGGCGCCGCCATCGCCGCCAACCTGAAGGAGCTTGGGTATGGCGGGTGAGTCAGTCGCGGAAAGCAAGCCTCTGCACCTGCCATCGACTGTGGGGGACCTGCCTACTCGCTGGTCGTGGTTGCGGCTAGATGATGCCTGCGAGGGCGTGTTCGACTGTCCTCACTCGACGCCGACCCTAGTCGATAGCGGTCCATTAGTGGTGCGTAGCCAGGACATCATCACCGGCGTCTTCCGAACGGAACAGGCTGCGCGCGTTTCCGAGGAGACCTACAAGGAACGGACATCGAGAGTCGTGCCTGCGCGTGGCGACCTCCTGTATAGCCGCGAAGGAACCTACTTCGGCATCGCCGCGGAGGTGCCGGAGCGGACTCGTGTTTGCCTCGGTCAGAGAATGGTCCTCATCCGGCCGAAGCGCGACGTGGTCGACTTTCGGTTTCTCTGTCATTGGCTGAACTCACCGATCATGGCGTCGCATATCCACGGCTACCGCGACGGCACGGTCGCTGAACGACTCAATCTGCCGACCATTCGTGCCCTTCCCGTTCTCGTGCCACCGCTCCCCGAACAACGCGCCGTCAACCAGTTCACGGTCTCGGAGGGGCAGCACACGCGGCGGCCTGACGTGGTGCTTTTCGTGAACGGACTGCCGCTGGCGGTGATCGAGCTCAAGAACCCGGCCGACGAGAACGCGACCGTGTGGTCGGCATTTCATCAGCTCCAGACCTATCAGGCGCAGGTGCCCGCGCTGTTCGCGACCAACGCCTTGCTGCTGGCGTCCGACGGCGTGCAGGCGCAGATCGGCTCGCTCGGCGCCGGCAGGAGTGGTTCAAGCCCTGGCGCACGATCACCGGGCGCGAGGATGCGCCTCCGCAGCTGCCGGAGCTGCAGGTGGTGTTGGAAGGTGTATTCGAGCACCGCCGCTTCCTCGACCTCCTGCGCTACTTCATCGTGTTCGAGGATTCCGCGGCGGCCGGGGGCGGAGGTGGCAAGCTGGTCAAGAAGATGGCCGGCTACCACCAGTTTCACGCGGTGAACGTTGCCGTGGAGGAGACCCTGCGAGCCGCGCAATCGCTGGCCGCGGACGGGGTGACGGAACCGCCGGGCAGGTACGAGGCCGGCCAACGGCCGGGGGCGAGCCCGGCGACCGGCGCGTCGGCGTGGTCTGGCATACGCAGGGCGCGGGCAAGAGTCTGACGATGGCCTTCTACGCGGGGCGCGTGATCCTGCACCCGGCGATGGCCAACCCGACGCTCGTCGTGCTGACCGATCGCAACGACCTCGATGACCAGCTCTTCGGTACCTTCGCGCGTTGTCGCGATCTCTTGCGCCAGGCGCCGGCGCAGGCCGCCGACCGGGCCGACCTGCGCGCGAAACTCGCCGTCGCCTCGGGCGGCGTGGTGTTCACGACGATCCAGAGGTTCTTCCCCGAGGAGAAAGGCGATCGGCATCCGGTGCTCTCGGAACGGCGCAACATCGTGGTCATCGCCGACGAGGCGCACCGCAGCCAGTACGACTTCATCGACGGTTTCGCGCGGCACATGCGCGACGCGCTGCCGCACGCGTCCTTCGTCGGCTTCACCGGCACCCCGATCGAAAAGACCGACGCCAACACGCGCGCGGTGTTCGGCGACTACATCAGCGTCTACGACATCCAGCGGGCGGTCTTCGATGGCGCGACGGTGCCCATCTACTACGAAAGCCGGCTGGCCAAGCTTGAGCTGAAGGAGTCCGAGCGGCCGAAGATCGACCCGGAGTTCGAGGAGGCCACTGAAGGCGAGGAAGTCGAGCGCAAGGAGAAGCTCAAGAGCCGGTGGGCGCAGCTCGAGGCGGTGGTGGGATCGGATAACCGCATCAAGCTCATCGCGCGCGACCTGGTGGAGCACTTCGAAGACCGGCTCGCCACGATGGACGGCAAGGCGATGGTGGTGGCGATGAGCCGCCGCATCGCGGTCGAGCTGTACAGCGAGCTCGTCGTGCTGCGGCCGGCGTGGCACGGCGAGGACGACGATGACGGCTCGCTCAAGGTGGTGATGACCGGCTCGGCGTCCGACCCGCTCGACTGGCAGCCTCACATCCGCAACAAGCCGCGCCGCGAGGCGCTGGCTGCTCGCTTCCGCGATGCGGCCGATCCGTTCCGCATCGTGATCGTGCGCGACATGTGGCTCACCGGCTTTGACGCGCCCAGCCTGCACACGATGTACGTGGACAAGCCAATGCGCGGACACGGGCTGATGCAGGCCATCGCGCGCGTGAACCGCGTGTTCAGGGACAAGCCAGGCGGCCTGGTGGTGGACTACCTGGGGCTGGCCGACGAGCTGAAGCAGGCGCTGGCGACCTACACGGAAGCGGGCGGCACAGGCGCGACGGCGCTCGATCAGGCTGAGGCCGTAGCGGTAATGCCGGAGAAGTACGAGGTGTGCCGTGGGCTGTTCGGTTCTTACACGACGCCCTCCGGCGTCGTGCGGGGCTTCGACTGGCGCCGCTGGACGACGGGCACGCCGCAGGATCGCCTGTCGTTGCTGCCCGCAGCGCAGGAGCACATCCTGGCCCAGGAAGACGGCAAGGCGCGGCTGCTGCGCGCCGTCACGGAGCTTTCGCAGGCCTTCGCCCTCGCGGTTCCGCACGAGGACGCGCTTCGTATCCGAGACGACGTGGGCTTCTTCCAGGCAGTGCGCGCCGAAGTGCTGTCGGCGGAGTGGGCGGTGACGTAGCGGGTCGCCCAGGATCCGAGAACACAAGAGGGCAATCGGACTCGACGCCCGAGCGGAGCGAAGCGACGCGAGGCCGCAAGAGAGACGTCCACCCCAACAGGAGCGACCGAAGGGAGCGACTGGCGGGGTGGACGGGACTCGAACCCGCGACCTCCGACGTGACAGGCCGGCGTTCTAACCAGCTGAACTACCACCCCGCTGAGGTGGACCGTAGGCGCCCTGCCCCGCGGGCACCGGGGCAGGACTGGTGGGCGGTATAGGGCTCGAACCTATGACCCCCGGCTTGTAAGACCAGTGCTCTACCGCTGAGCTAACCGCCCGCGGGACGAAAGGACAGTTTAGGGGAAGGGCTGGCGGCTGTCAAACCTGACCTCGTCTCACAATCCCACAACCCTGGCGTGCGGACCGAAGTGGCCTAACCTCAAGGCCGCTCGATGGGCGCCAGGGGGTCGGACGGGGCCACCAGGGCGACCCACTCCAGGCTGGCCTCACCTCCCCCGCGCCCCAAGGTGATGCTCAGGTCGGGCCCGCCCGATTCGGCATACACATAACGCGAGCGAATGACGAATGTTCCGCTCATGGCGTGGGTGGTGAACCGCGGCGGGACCCAGAAGCTCCGCTCGCTCACGTAGAGCGGTCCCTGGCCACGACCCGCAATGCGCAGCTCCAGAACCCGGGTTCGAGCGTGGGGCAGCACGCGCAGGAAGAGGCCGGACCAGCGGCCCTTGAGCCGCAGCCGGTCTCCCTCCACGCGCGCTCCGCGCTCCAGAAAGACGTCCCCTAGCGTCGAATCGGTGCCCGAGAGCTTCGCCCCCTCGCCCCCGAAACGAACCCGGGACCCCTGGGGGCCAAGAAGGACGAGCGGATGCTCGCGGACCACCAGCTTGCCGTCGCGAAGTCCGGGCAGCGCCAACCACAGCACCCGGCGCTGGGCGTAGAAGAGGATGGGGCTTCGCGCCGGCTCCCAGAGCTCACGCCCCGCAGCCTCGGCGCGCTGGTAGAGCCGCTCCCAGCGGTAGTCGTAGGCGAAGGCACCAAGTCCCTGGACGAAGACCGAGAGCAGAGCCAGCACCCGCCCCAGCCGGGGAAGGAGGTCGAGGCCCTCGGGCAGCAACAGGAAGAGCAGGGGCAGGGCATCGGTCATCAGCCGCGGACCCCAGCTTTCGCCCCCGTGCCACTCGCTCCAGCGGCCGGTGAGCAGCCAGTGGCCGGCGACTGCGCCGCCGAGTGTAATGGCCAACCAGCGTTCGCCTCTGCGGTAGGCGCGGGCAAGGCCGACGATCCCCAGCAGCACCAGCGGGGTGAAGACGAGAAGGCCCTTGGCGGGAGACAGCAGGAGGCCGAGATGGCCGATACCCCAGGGCGCGCTGAAGCGGCCGAGCGCCCCTGAGAACCCGTGGTCAACGGGCGAGCCGAAGACCGAGGCGTTGTAGCCCAGCACGAAGAGAGCGGGAGGCGCCGCCCACAGCAGGAAGCGCGGGATGGCACCAGGCCAGCGCACCAGAACACCTAATGCAAGGACGCCCACCAGGGCCAGGTCGGCATGGCGCGCCGCCAGCGCGCAGGCGAGCGGCAGACCGGCGCGGCCGGCCCAGACCGCGTCGTCCTCGGCCTTGGTCACGAACAGCAGCGCGACGGCCAGAGAAAGCACCGCCGCCGGATGCTGCCAGAGACCCTGACTGGTAGACCAAACGCTGGTTCCCAGGGCGAAGAGGACCGCGGTCCAGGTGGCGTCGGCTTGGGGCCGGCGGCACCCGACCGCCAGGAAGAGCGTCCCCGCTGCAAGAGCCGAGAAGAGCGACGCCGAGAGCTTCCCGGCCCAGGCCGTTCCGTTCTCGTCGAGAACGAAGAGGAAGCGGGAGATAAAGAAGATGGGGCTGGCCAGCACCGCCGAGAACACCGGGTAGATCGACACCCGGTGTCCTCCCTGGTTCCGAGCGAAGGGGTCCTCGATCTCGGGATACTCGTCGAGGGTGAAGTCACCCTCCTGCACCAGACTGGCGGCTACGCGCTCAGTGGCCCGAGTGTCGCCGGCGCCAATGGGGCGACCGTTGCTGAGCAGAGCCGCCCACAACAAGACCGCCAGGCCGAGGGCCGCGGTCAAGGGTGGCCCGAGTTGCCGTGGCGTCTCGATGACCCGCGCCGCCTCCGGTGTTCGAACACCCATGCGGAGAAGAGGCTCTAGCCCTTGGTGCCTTCGCGGGCGGCGGGGCTGCGACGTCGCTGGTAGCGATCGACCGCGCGCTCGTGCTGGGTCAGGGTCTCGCTGAACTGGTGCGAGCCGTCGTTCCGGCTCACGAAGTAGAGGTCCTGAACCGAGGCCGGTGCCAGCACCGCCCGGAGCGCCTCCCGGCCCGGCGAGGCGATGGGTCCAGGAGGCAGTCCCGCATAACGGTAGGTGTTATAGGGAGAGTCGAGTTCCAGGTCCTTCTTGCGGATGTTGCCGTCCCAGCGCCCCGCCCGCTTCATGGCGTAGATGACGGTGGGGTCGGTCTGCAGGGGCATCTTCTTCTGCAGGCGGTTCAGGAACACCGCCGCCACCCGGGGCCGCTCGGACGCCAGCGCGGTCTCACGCTCCACCAGGGAGGCCAGGGTGACCACCTCGCGCAGGGAGCGCCCGCTCGCCGCCAGTCGGTCCCGCTCCGGGACCATCACCTGCCGGAAGCGCGCCACCATGCGCCGCACCAGGGCCTGCGCCGCGTCGGGGCGGCGCGTGATGTCGTAGGTGTCGGGGAAGAGGTAGCCCTCAAGGTCGGTGGCCTCGGCGTCGAGATCGACGATCAGGGACACCTCCCGGGCCGCCTCCCGAAAGGCCGGCGCCGGAATACCCTGGGCGGCCGCGATCTCGGCCATGGCGCCGAGATCGGTCCCCTCCGGGAAGGTGACCGCTTGGCGCACCACGGTGCCGGCCAGCAGCTTGCCGAGGACGTCTTCCAGGCTCAGGGGCCCCTCCAGGACATACTCGCCGGCTCGGATCTTGCCCGAAGCCCGCCGTTCCAGGACCAGCAAGTGGAACACCTCGGGGTGGCGCACCAAACCCATTGCGTGGAGCGACCGGCCCACCTCCAGGGTGGTGGCGCCGGGCTCGACCACCAGGGTCAGGGGCGGCTCCTCAGGCCCGCGCAGGGGCAGTCGGGTGTCGTGGTACCAAACGGCGTAGGCGCCACCCAGCAGCAGCAGCAGGCCCAGCAGCAGCAGGGTGCGGAAAGGGAAGGTCCTAGGCCGGCGTCTTGCGGGCTTCGGCATCGGCAAGCTTCAGGTAGTCGAGGTAGTT
>DATECU010000156.1:0-13197 GCA_035286745.1 Vicinamibacteria bacterium
CGTGGCTGCGCGAGGCCACCTCTGTCAAGGGAAGGTCTGCTCGCTCCGGCCCTTGACCGTCCCCGTGCTCGGACCCTGGGGGTTCGCCTGGGCGCAGCGCGAGCGGCTCCCGCCAGCGCCGGTCGTGCGTCGACATCGAGCCCCCAGACACGAAGCGCCGCCGGCAGGGGCGGGTTGCTTCTCCCGGGCTCTGGAAGGGTGCGAGGGGTCGGGCAGGGGGCTGGCCACCGGACCTGGCCAATTGAGAATACGATTGACAATCAGCCAGAGACCGGCGATGCTCGAATCGTGATCGCCCGGCGCCTCGGCCCCAAGCTGCGCGCCCTGGCGCGGCGGTTTCCTGTGGTCACGGTCACCGGCCCCCGCCAGGCGGGGAAGACCACGCTGTGCAAGGCGCTCTTCCCGCGACATCGCTACGTTTCGCTCGAGACTCCCGACACGCGCGAGTACGCCACGGATGACCCCCGGGGGTTTCTGGCTGAGCTGGGCCGGGGCGCCGTCATCGACGAGGTCCAGCGGGCGCCAGCCCTCCTTTCCTACCTGCAGGAGGAGGTGGATGCGAGGCCCCGACCGGGCCGCTTCGTCCTGACCGGCTCCGCGAACCTCGGCCTGCTGGCCGGGGTCTCCCAGACGCTGGCCGGGCGGACGGGCCTTCTGACCCTGCTTCCGTTTGGCCACGACGAGCTCAACGGCTTTGAACATGCTCCCCGCGACCGGGACGCAACCATCTGGAGCGGCGCCTTCCCGGCGGTCTTCGACCGGCGCATAGCGCCGCCGGAGTGGTTTCCCGCCTACCTCGCGACCTACGTCGAGCGCGACGTGCGCCAGATCCTGAACGTGACCGATCTCCACGCCTTCCAGTCGTTCGTCCGACTGTGTGCCGGGAGGGTTGGGCAACTGGTCAACCTGGCCTCGCTAGGCGCCGACTGCGGCGTCACTCACAACACGGCGCGCGCCTGGCTCTCGGTACTCGAGGCCAGCTATGTCGTGCTCCGGGTGCCGCCCTGGCACGCGAACCTGGGCAAGCGCCTGATCAAGACGCCGAAGCTCTACTTCGTCGACTCGGGCCTGCTGTGTTCCCTGCTCGGCATCCGGAAGGCCGCCCAACTCGCCGAGCATCCGCTGCGCGGGGCCGTCTTCGAGAACTGGGTGATGACGGAGATCCTGAAGTCGAGGGTCCACCGCGGTCTCCCCGCCGACCTTCACTTCTTCAGGAGTCGCGAGGGCATCGAGGTGGACGCCGTGATCGAATCGGGACCGGCGCTGCTCGCCGCGGAGATCAAGGCCGGCCGCACCATCGCCTCCGACTTCTTTGCATCTCTCGACGAGCTGCGCCGCCTGCTCGGTGCTTCGGGTGCCTGGCGAGGTGTGCGCGCACGTCTGGTGTATGGCGGCGACGCCGCTCAGAAGCGCAAGGGCGTCGAGGTCGTGCCCTGGAGTCAGGTAGCGAACGTGGCCTGGTGAGACGTGGGCGTGCCGGTGTCTCGATGGGTCGATCCGGCACGACGCGAGGCCGGAAGCCCCACCGGCTGCTCCGCACATGCGATAGGCGGGGACGCGGGAGCGCGAACCCGTACCGCGGCTCGGGAGTAGTAGATCAGTGGCCGAGAAGCCTCCCCAGGAGGCCCTTGCGCCCTCTCGGTCCCGGCTCCGGCTGCTGGTGAGACGGGTCCAGGTGCCCGACCACCTTGCCGTCGGCGACCAGAAAGGCCACCGGGCACAAGGGGGGCGCCCCAGCCGACTCCTGGAACAGCTTCTCGGCCATGAGGGCGAAGGCCACCACGGTCGGTGGGGCGACTTCCTTGGTCACCAGCAGCAGGCCTTTGTAGGGGACGGCGGCGGCGAGCAGCTCGGCACCGAGCCGCCGATGCAGTCTGCGCAGGAAGGCTTGATCGAGGATCTTCTCGGCGGCGTAGAAGTGGTTCGAAACCGAGAGCACCTTGACTCCCGCGATCTCGTGCTCCTCGACCGGTAGGTCCAACCGCGCCAGGTTGGCAAGGGCCGCCTCGAACCCGCCCGCGGCCTCCGGAGAGCCAGTCGCCAGATAGCCAAACGAGTGTGGCTGATCTCTCCCCAGGAAGACGGCAGGCAGGGATGCGCCCCCGGGCCCGGAGCCCTCCAGGAGCGGACGCCAGGCCTTGTCCTGGCGCGGGAAGTCACCCGGCTTCAGGACCACGAACAGCGGACCCTCCTCGGGGTCGTGGTGGAGATCCTCGGCGAGCCGCAGCAGGAAACTCGGCCGCTGCGATTCGCCCTCGTCGAGCAACCGCTGGGCCTTGTCGGCCACGAAGACCGCGGCGTCGCCCGCCTTGAAGGCGAAGGGCAAGACGCTCTCGCGGTCGTCTGCCTCCGCCCATCGCCCGCCCGTCTTCTCTCGCAGCAGCTCGCCACAGACCGCGGCCAGCTCGTGAAGTCGCGTCCAGTAGGCGCCCTCGTCTTCTTCCCTGTCGGGAAGCGCTTGCAGGGTCGCGTCTTCCAACCGCACCAGCAGCCCTTCGTCCAGGGCACCGCCGTAGCGGGCGCGCGTGCGTTCGGCTAGACCACGGAACGCGGCGTCCGCGAGGTCCGCGACCGGGCGCGGACGAGCCGGAGGCTCGAGCGCCTCCTGGTTGACCGCGACCGACCCCCCGGCCGAGGCCACGGCCTCTCGCAAGAAGTCGGGCGGCGGCGCGACGCACGTGTAGGTCACCTCGGCCCCGCCCTCGCGCTCCCCCATGTGCCCCGCCGCGAGCACGCGGGTCAGGGCGAAGAGCACGGCCAGTTCCGGCTCCGACTCGATCTCCGCGGGCGAGCGGTGGTCGGTCTGGACATAGCCGAGGCGGCCCGTGTCCTTGGTCTTGGTGACGATGTCGATCCTGTCGAGCGACGTGTACATGGGTGAGCCCCCCGGCCACGAGTCGAACCGAACGATCCATCCAGTCCGCGGCGCCCCGCCACTTCTGTGGCCGCTATGAAGCGGGGGGCTCGCGCCCATCGACCTCCCGGACCCGATGCGCATCGACTTCGGAGGCCGCGCTCGCCGGCTCGCCGAACACGACCTGGTCGCGCCCACGCTCCTTGGCGGCGTAGAGGGCGCGGTCCGCGGCTGCGATTAGCCGCTCCGGCCCGGCCGTGGCCCCCGGCTCCGGCCGGGCAGTGGCTCCGCCGAGAGATGCGGTCAGGGTGGTTCCCGCCCGCGATCCACGGTGGGGGATTTCGAGGGCGAGGATGGCCGAGTGGATGCTCTCGGCCACCGCGTGCGCACCCGCCTCATCGGTGGCAGGCAGCACGATGGCGAACTCCTCGCCGCCGTAGCGGGCTGCCAGGTCGGGTACCCGCTGAACCGCGGCTTCGATGGCACGGGCCACCTTCTGCAGGCAGAGGTCGCCCTGCGGGTGCCCGTAGGCGTCGTTGAAGGCCTTGAAGTCGTCGATGTCGAGCATGAGGAGGGAGAGCGGTTCGCGGCTGCGCTGGGACCGGCTCCACTCCTCGGCCAGCACCTCGGTGAAGCGCCGGTGGTTCGCGATGCCGGTGAGGTCGTCGACGGTGGCGAGATGCACCAAGCGCTGGTTGAGCTGGCCCAACTCGGCGGTTCGACTCGCCACCTGGCGCTCCAGCTCGCGTTCGCGCCGGCGGTGTGTGATCGCCCGCCATTGCAGCCATGCCCCAAGGCCCAGGAAGACGAGGGCGGCGGCGGCCACGCGCACCAGGGGCCGCTGCGTAAGCCGCGGGTCGACGCGGACCTCGATCCCCGCGGCCCTCTCACCCCAGGCCCCGCCGGCGTTCGCCGCTTGAACCTCGAAGTGGTAGCGCCCAATCGGTAGGCCAGAAAAGTAGGCGACGCGGCGCGATCCAACCTCGACCCAGCGGTCGTCGTGGCCGCGGAGGCGGTATCGGAAGGCGATGTGCGCGGGATCGAGGAAGCTCAGGCCCGTGTAGTGAATCTCGAGGTCCCGGCTCCCCGGCGACACCACCAGGGGTGCGCCGATGGAGGGGTGCTGGTCGACCAGGGATTCCTCGATCACCACCGGTGGTGGTGGTGGGGAAGTCTCAAGCGCCCGGGGATCGATCACCACCGCCCCGACCGAGGTCGGGTACCAGACTCGCCCATCGCGCGCGACCAGTCCTGGCAGGCCGCCACCGCCATTGCACTCGCGGCTCTTCATTCCGTCCGGGGTCCCCAGCGATCGCAAGACGTGCACGCGGCCGCTTCCGGTGTCGGCGAAGGCGAGGAGGTGTCGGCGGTCGATGATGAAGACGCCGCGATCGGAAGAGAACCAGAGGTGCTCGCCCACGCGGAGGATGCTCCAGATGGCGTCGTCGACCAGTCCATCGCGGGTCGTCACGCGGCGGAAGTCGGCGCCCCTCCGCCGAACGAAGAGCCCGGAGCCGATGGTGCCGATGTAGAGCGTGCCGTCTTCGTCCTCGTAGAACGAGCGAACACCGACGGAGACCCCGGGAAGCAGCTTGGGCCGCTCGATTCGGTCGCCCACGATGCGCCGCAGGTCGTCGGAGACGGTGCCCACCCAGATGCCTCCCTCGCGGTCCTCGAAGAGGGACTCGACAGGCTGAGCGCTCAGATCGGCCAAGCCGGGGGGAATCGCGATGGGCCCGCGACCCAGGCCACGCTCGGCTACCGCCAGACCTCGAGTGCTGCCGATCCAGACCCGACCGGCGCGATCTTCGAGCAGCAGGCGGACGGAGTTGCTGGGCAAGGCAGGAGCGATGTCGATGCGTCCGATGAAGGTGCCCTTCTTGGTGTCCATCTCGACCACGCCCTCGGCGGTGGCGATCCAGAAGCGTCCCCGGCGATCGCGAAGGAGACTGCGCGCTGGTCCGCGCTGCATGGCCCCGCTGGGCTTCCAGTGGTCGAGATGCCCATCCCGGTATCGCGTCAGGCCCTTGTCGGAGCCAAGCCAGAGGGTGCCGTCGGCTTCCTCGCGCACGGCCCGCACGACGTCGGCCGGAAGGCCCTCGCGCGATGAGAACGCCTTGACCGGGCCGTCCCGGAGTCGCACCAGTCCGGAGCGGGTCCCCACCCAGACGTGGCCCTCGCGGTCTTCGGCGAGAGCCCAGGCGCGGTGATCGAGAAAGCCGTCTTCGGTCGAGACATGGTCGAGCTTGTCGCCTGTCAGGCGGTGCAACCCGTTGCCGTAGGTCCCGACCCAGACCGTCTTGTGCCGATCGACCAGGAACGCCACCGCGCCGTACCACGAGTCCGGCAGCAGCCACCGTCGCCCCCCGACCAGCGGGCCGCTGGCGGTGAGACGAACCTCCTGGAAGCCGTCGAGCAAGCCGACCCACAGCCCGCCGTCAGCCGTCGCGTGGAGGGCGAGCACTTCGGTGTTGCCTGCACCCACCCACGTCCTGCGTTGTGCCACTCCGTTGGATACCTGGACCAGGCCGCTCGGAAGGCCGGCCCACACGTCGTCGCCGGCCATGGCCAGGCACTGGATGGCTGTGCCGCCGAGCAGATCTTGTGCTTCCTGGGCCGCGCTGTCTCCCCGCACGCGATAGAGGCCGGCGCCGGTTCCAACCAGAACGGAGCCGTCAGGAGCCACCGCCAGCGCGTTGATGGTCCGGTGCTGGATGCCGGTGTCGAAGGGTTCGATCTTCCCGTCGCGCAGCCGGTGGAGGCCGCCGGCGGTGGTCCCGATCCAGAGGGTCCCGTCCGCGTCCTCGGCCAGGGTTCGCACCTCGTTGTCGCGAAGACCCGAGTTCGTGTTGTCGTAGACCAGGAAGCGCACGCCGTCGAAGCGCGCTAGGCCGCCATAGGTGCCCAGCCACAAGTACCCGTCTCGCCGCTGGAGCACGGCTCGGATGGAGTTGTGGGGCAGGCCCTCTTCCATGCGCCAGGCGGTCTGGACGTACTGGGTGAGCGCTCGGCCGGGATCGAGCGCGGCGGCGGGCCCCGGGCAGGCGAGGACCAAAGCGGCCAGCACGCCCCACCGAAGCCTGCCGTGGCACGTCATGGGGGACAATCCTAACCGGTCACGCCTGCGGCCCTGGCCTCACCCTCGCGGGCCGCCTGCTGGCCCTTCTCCACGTTGACCAGGGCCAGGAGCACACCGCCCACGAAGAAGAAGAGGACCAGTGACAGGATGGCTCCCCGGCTGGAGCCGGTAGCTGAGATCACCAGGCCGAACACGGCCGGCCCCAGGATGCCGGCGAACTTCTCGAACACCGAGAAGAAGGCGAAGAACTCCGAGGACTTGTGCTTCGGGATCATGGTGGCGAATAACGACCGCGAAAGGGCCTGGCTTCCGCCCTGCACGGTGCCCACCAGGATCGCCAGGACCAAGAAGTCGCGGGAGGTCTTCATCGAGTAGCCGAAGACGGAGATGACGAAGTAGACGGCGAGCGCGACGAAGATAGCTCTCTTGGCCCCGATCCTTCCGGCCAGCATGCCGAAGAGGAAGGAGAAGGGGATGCCGACGAACTGGACCAGGAGCAGCGAGCCGATGAGGGTCCCGCGCTCGATGCCGATCTCACGGCCGTAGATGGACGCCATGCGGATGATGGTGCCGACACCGTCGTTGTAGATGAAGAAGGCGATCAGGAACAGGAGCGTGTGCTTGTACTGCTTCACCTCACGGAGCGTCTGCCACAAGCGACTGACGGATAGGAAGACGATGCCCTGCCCCGGGCGCCGGCGCAGCTCCGGCGGCACCGGGGGCTCGGGAACCCGGCGGAAGAGGGGGATGGAGAAGAGCAGCCACCACAGGGCCGCCGCCAGGAAGGAGAGCCGCATGGCCACCTCCCCGTTGGGGATGCCGAACCAGGCGGGCCTCTGGATCATGAGCAGGCAGATGGCCAGCAGCAGGCCGCCCCCCACGTAGCCCAGCGCATAACCAGCAGAGGAAACGCGGTCGACTTCTTCCTTGCGAGCGATGTGGGGAAGCAGCGACTCGTAGAAGACGATGCTGGAGGTGACGCCGATGTTGCCCAGGATGAAGAGCAGAGCCCCCAGCTTCCAGTCGCCCCGGCCCACGAAGTAGAGCCCGCCGGTGGTCACCGCGCCCAGGAGCAGGCAGGCCGCCAGCATCTTCTTCTTCACGCCGGCGAAGTCGGCGACCGCTCCCAGAAAGGGCGAGAGCAGAGCCACGATCAGCATGGAGACGGTGGTGGCGGCGGCAAAGCGCGCGGAAGCGGTGGCGCTCGGCAGACCCGCCGCGGCCACGTCGGCGAAGTAGATGGGGAAGACCAGGAGCCCGATGGTCATGAAGACGGAGTTGGCCCAGTCGTACATGGCCCAGGCGCGCAGCTCACGGCGGTCGAGGCCCAACTGGCTCAAGAAGGACATGGGATCTTCGCTCCCTGGCAAAGAGGTGAAGCCTACAGGAACCGGGGGGGCAGTCAACCGCGTGGCCGTCGGAAGCGGGCAGCAATCAGCGCTGGGCCCACAAGAGGATGCGCTGGAAAGGGAAGAAGCAGGGTCTCCGGTCGGGAATCTGCTCGAAGAGGCGCTCCCGGTAGCGGGCCAGGAAACGGGGGAAGAGGTCCGGGCCCAGCCGCGCCTCATAGGGCGTGAGGGTGGTGCCCCTCACCCATTCCACCACCTGCTCCCGCGAGTCCAGGACGTGAGGATAGACCAGCAGCCGAACCGTCTGTTGGCGGAAGCCTAACGAAAACAGAAGGGAGGCGTAGGCCTCGGGATCGAGAACCAAGCGAGGCTGAGAGAAGCCGCCCAGGGCCTCTCGGAAGGGAGGCTCTCCGGCCACCGCCACCGCCACTCGATGGGTGGGCTGCTGGTGGTTGGCGGGGACCTGGACCGCGATCTGTCCCCGCTCGGTCAGGGCCCGGGCGAGCCGGCCGAGCAGCTCCTGATGGTCGGGGATCCAGTGCAGGGCGGCGTTGGAGAAGACCAGATCCCAGGCTCGCTCGTCGGCGAAGCCCGCGATGTCGCCTAACTGAAAGCGAAGTCCGCCGCCGGCAACCGCCCGGCACTTCTCCAGCATGGCGGGGGAGCTGTCGAGGCCCAGGGTCTCGCCGGCGGAGAGAGTCTGGTGCAGCTCGGCGGTGGTTTCGCCGGTGCCACAGCCCAGGTCGACCGCTCGCATCCCCGGCCGGGCGCGCACCAGGGCCAGGAGGTCGCGGAAGGGCTGGCGCCGCTGATCGCGGAAGCGATCGTACTGGTCGGGGTCCCAGGGGTCGGGCGTCGCCGGCAGCGGCTGGCCCTGCTCCTGCTCGCCCAGGGTCAGTCCTTTTCGCCCAGGTCGCGAGCCATCATGCGGATCAGATCGGCTCGGCTCACGATGCCCACCAGCCGGCCAGCTTCCACCACCGGCACCGGGTTCACGCCCCGCTTCACCATCAGCTCGGCCAGCGCCTCGACCTCTTCCTCGGGCCCCACCGAGACCACCTTCTCGGTCATCACGTCGCGAGCCTGGGTGCCCAGCATGTGCTGGAGGCGCTTCCGGTAGTGGGCTGGCGTCTCCAGCGGGATGCGTCCGTCCAGAAGCTGGAAGAAAGCCGGGGGCTCCAGCCGCTGGTTGCGAACGATGAGGTCGACCTCGGTGACGATGCCCACCACGTGACCGGACCCGTCCACCACCGGCACGCCCGACAGGCCGCCCCGGTCCATGAGCTGGGCCACCAGGTTCACCGAGGTCTCCGGCTCTGCCGTCACCACCTCGGCGATCATGATGTCGCGGACCTTCATGGCGAGCCTCCAGCCCCGAGTATAGCGGGGAAGTCGCCGCTATCGGCCGGGGCTCGGCTTCGCTATCCTTCAGGGGGCCGGGCCTTCGCAGCGGCCGTCTTCTCGTCATGAGCCACCCATTGCCACCGCCGGGACCCCAGACCCGCTACCGCTTCGCGGACTTTGTGCTCGCGCCGGCAGAGCGCAAGCTCTTGTCCGCCGGCCGCGAGGTCCCCTTGATCCCGCGCTACTTCGACCTGCTGGTGCTGCTGGTGGAACGGCGCCAGCAGGCGGTGCACCGCCGCGAGATGCTGGAGAAGGTGTGGAGCGACGTCGTGGTCTCCGACGGCGCGGTCAGCCAAGCCGTGCGCACCCTGCGCCGGACCCTGGGCGATGACGGTGTGGAGCCGGCCTTCATCCGCACGGTTTCGCGCTACGGCTATCAGTTCATCCATCCCGAGGTGAGCGAGGAAGCGGGCGCGGCACGGCCAGCCGCCGGATCGACCTCCCCGCCCTCCGCGCCCGCAGTCGACCCCTTTGAGGCCGCACTCGCCCGCTTGCTCGCGGTCCCGCCGACAGCCGCCAGCGAGGACGACGGCCCGCGCGAGGCGGCCGAGACCTTGCACACCCTGGGCACCGCCGAGGCGCTCCGGCGGCTGGGCCGGCGGCCTGGCCACCAGCGGGCGCGGGCCCTGCTGCGCGACACCCGCTGGGACGTGGCCGGCGCGGGTCCGGTCCCATTGTTAGGTGCGCCCGGGGGCCCTCGTGCGCTCGGCATCTTGCTCGGGCTCCGGCTGCGTCGGGCGGCGCGGCTGGCCGAAAGCCGTTGGGCGGCTGCTTCCGGCGGAGGCGCCACCACCGGGGTCTTGGCGGGGATCCTGGGCGGTCTGGTGCTGCTCTGGTCGCCGGGATCGCAGGCGTCGGCGAGCATTCTGGTCGGGCTGGCCCTGGTGGGCGGCGTGGTGGGCGGGGTGGGCGCCGCAGGGGTGGGGGCCGGCCTGGCGGTCGCCGAGGTCCTGGTGCGATCCTATCGCCGGTTGGCGCTGGTCCTCTTCGGTGCGTTGGGCGGGGGAGCCGTGGGTCTGCTGGCCCACCTGCTCGCTCGCTCCACCCTCCAGGGTGTCTTCGGGCAGGGCCCGGCGGCCATCGGCGGCGGTCTGGAGGGCGTGGGTCTGGGCGCCGCCGCCGGATTGGGTTATGCGCTGGCCACTCCCCGTCCGGAGGGGGGCATGGCCTCCCCCCGGGGCTGGGCGCGCCTCTGGGCCGCCCTGGTCACCGGTCTCTCCTGCGCCCTGGGCGGGCTGGCGTTGACGGCGTCGGGAGCCAACCTGGCCGGTGCCAGCCTCAACCTGATGGCCCGCTCCTTCCAGGGCTCCCAGGTGCGACTGGCGCCGCTGGCTCGGCTGCTGGGCGAGCCGGATCTGGGGCCGACCACCCGCAGCGTGCTCGGCGCCTGGGAGGGCGGCATCTTCGGCTCCGGCCTCGCCTTCGGGCTGACCCGCCGTCCCCGGCAGCGGCCGAGCTGACGGCGAGCGCCCGCTGCGGCTACCCCTTCGCCTTCTCGATCGCGGCCAGAAGCTCGCTGTTGGGGCGGCTGTGGCCGGCTTCCGCCTCCACGTGCTTGAAGCGGATCACCCCGGCCTTGTCGACCAGGAAGTATGCGCGTTTGGTGAGGAACTTCTCCTCGTCCAACACGCCGTAGGCGCGCCCCGCCTCACGCTTGAAGTCCGAGAGCAGGTGCTGCTTCATCTTGTACTTGCTGCGAAACTCGGCGTGCGTCGGGGTCGAGTCGACGCTCACCGGCAGCACCTCGGTGTCCGCCGCCTCGAACTTCGCGTAGTCCTCGGTGAAGGCGCAGTTCTCGGCCGTGCACACCCCGGTGAAGGCCAGGGGGAAAAAGGCGATGAGGACGTTCTTCTGGCCCTTGAACTGGCTGAGCGTCACCGTCTCGCCCGACGTGGACTTGAGCGAGAAGTCAGGGGCCTTTTCTCCGACACTGGGTTCGGCCATTGCGAGCGGCTCCTTTCGATTTTGGGAAGGGGCGAAGCTTAGCCACACTCTGCGGACGGGTCAAGCTGGTGTAGAGTGAAGAGACGCAAGGAGGAGCACCATGACCAGCCTTCCCGGAAAGACCCCAGGACGCAACGATCCTTGCCACTGCGGCTCGGGGAAGAAGTACAAGAGCTGTTGCCTGGGGACGGACGAGGCCGTGGCCAGGGAGGCCCGGGCCAAGGCCGAAGCCGAGGCCCCGGCCCCGGCGCCCGACTCGGTGAAGGTGGCCCCGATCGCCCCCGTCAAACCGCCCACCCGACAGCCGTGGAAGCGAGGGATCCAGAACACCCGCGGCTTCCAGAAGGTGACCACCCCGCGGAAGGTGGGCGGCGGCTAGGGCCCGTACTCGCTGAAGATCCGCTCCAGGCGGGCCAGGTCGCGTTTGGTGATCAGGCGATTGGGGAAGTCGCCCAGCGTGCTCAGGATCACCACCGCGTTGACGCTGGCGTCCTTGATCTCGATGGCGTTCAACCGCCCGCAGAAGGCGACGTTGACCTGGCGGATCTCGCCCAGGAGCCGGGTGAGGCCGGCCAGGTCCCGGTCCACCGGCTGACCCTTCTGCTGGCGAAAGTGCTGGGCCAGCAGGTACATGGTCAGCATCCGGTACAGGGTCTCCTCGCGGTTCATGAAGGGCAGGTGCATGTCCACCATGGGCCGCAGCTTGTCCAAGATGGGACAGCCGCTGGTGACCATGTAGAGGCCCAGTAGGGAGCTGACCGCGGTTTGCAGGGAGGCGTGGCGGGAGTAGGTGCGGTTCTTCGACTCCACCACCACGTCGACCTCCTCGTAGGACGGGAAGTCCCCGAAGGCGTCGACCAGATCCACCGCGCTCTCGGCCACCGGGCAGCGCGGATTCTGGGACGCTTCGAGCGGGCAGTTGGGGCACTGGTTGAACCCCAGCCGGGTCCACTCCGGGTAGCTCGCGCGCTCTTCCCGCAACAGACCCAGGTGCTCGCTGTGAATGTCGACGGTGAACGTCTTCTCGGTCCCGTCGCCGAAGGTCATTCGGTACCGGTAGGTGATCGACTTGGGCGCGCCGGCTTCGGGAGGCATGGGGGCTCCGAGGTCCTCGACACCATTGGACCCCAGGCCCCCACCTCAAGACAAGAGCAAACTGGGGGCACCCGCTTCTTCCTCGGGCGCCCCTTCGACCCTGGTGCCCGCTACACCTCGCCGAGCGCCTTGAGCAGGAAGGCGTAGACGTCGGCCTGCTCGTCGATCTGCTTGGAGACGGGCTTGCCGGCGCCGTGGCCGGCCTTGGTCTCCACCCGGATCAGGATGGGCCGCTTGCCGTCGCTGGCCGCCTGCAAGCGGGCCGCGAACTTCTTGGCCATGCCGGGAGCCACTCGATCGTCGGTGTCGGCGGTGGCCACCAGGGTGGCCGGGTAACCGGTCCCGTCCTTGACGTTGTGGTACGGCGAATAACGATAGAGGAAGGGGAACTGCTGGGGGTTCTCGGAGGATCCGTATTCGGGGATCCAGTAGCGGCCCACCGTGAACAGGTGGTAGCGCAGCATGTCGGCCACCGGCACCTGACAGACCACAGCCCCCAGCAGGTCGGGGCGCTGCACCATCACCGCGCCCACCAAGAGCCCGCCGTTGCTGCCGCCCTGGATGGCCAGCTTGCTCGGGTTGGTGTAGCCGCTCGCGATCAGCCATTCGCCGGCGGCGATGAAGTCGTCGAATACGTTCTGCTTCCGCTCCAGCATCCCCGCCTCGTGCCACGCCTCTCCGTACTCGCCGCCGCCCCGCAGGTTGGCGATGGCCAGCACGCCGCCTCGCTCCAGCCAGGCGAAGCGTGAGGCGCTGAAGGCGGGGGTGAGGCTGATGTTGAAGCCGCCGTAGCCGTAGAGCAGGGTCGGGCGCTTGCCGTCCTTGGCGAGGCCCTTCTGGTGGACCAGGAACAGCGAGACCTTGGTGCCGTCCTTCGAGGGATAGAAGACCTGGCTCACCTGGTAGGCCGTGCTATCGACCTTGGCTTGGCTCTTCTCGAACGCGGAGAGGGTGCCGCTCGCGAAGTCGTAGCGGAAGGGGGTGGTGGGGTAGGTGAAAGAGGTGAAGCTGAAGAACATCTCGGGTTCGTCGGGTTCCCCGTTCAGCTCGGCCACAGTGCCGAGCGCCGGCAGCTCCAGGCTCTTCTCCAAGCGGCCGTCCAGACCACGGATCTCCAGCCGGTCCGAGGCGTTCTGGAGCCACTGCAAGACCAGCTTGCCGTTCACCAGGTTGGCGGAAGCGAGCTTGTGCGAGCCCTGGGGCACGATCGCCACCGGGGTGAGGGCCCCCCCGGCCAGATCCACCGCCGCGATCCGCCCCAGCGGGGCGTCCTGGTCGGTGCGGAAGTAGAAGCGTCCGCCGCTCTCGCCCAGGTAGTCCCAGGCCGCCGTGAGCCCCTTGGTGAAGGGCAGCAGGCTGGGCTTGGCCCCCGGTGCCTTCAGGTCTTGCACGAAGACCTCGGCCTTATCGCTGGCGCCCCGCACCACCGCGATCACCAGGTAGCGGCCGTCACGGGTGACGGCGGTTCCGAA
>DATECU010000157.1:0-10362 GCA_035286745.1 Vicinamibacteria bacterium
CACCGTCTTGGCGGTGTCCTTGACGAAGGGCTGCTCCAGCAGGCAGAAGTCCGTGTAGTACTGCTTGAGCTTGCCCTCGGCGATCTTCTCCTGGACGTTGGCAGGCTTGCCCTGGGTCGCCGCCTGGGCCTTGTAGATCTCCTTCTCCTTCTCCAGGATCTCGGCCGGCACTTCATCCTTGGTCACGTAGAGCGGGGAGCTGGCGGCGATGTGCATGGCCACGTCCTTCACCAGCGTCTGGAACTCCTGGGTCTTGGCCACGAAGTCGGTCTCGCAGTTCACCTCGACCAGGACGCCGATCTTGGCCCCGGGATGGATGTAGGTGCCCACCATGCCGTCGCTGGCGGTGCGGGTGGCCTTCTTGGCGGCCGCCGCCAGACCCTTCTTCCGCAAGATGTCCCGGGCCTTCTCGTTGTCACCCGCGGCTTCCACCAGCGCCGACTTGCACTCCATCATGCCCGCCCCGGTCTCCTCCCGAAGCTTGCGAACCATCTCCGCCGAAATGCTCATTGCTCTTCCTCGATTGCGTTCAGAAGACCGGGGAGACGCGGGATCCACGCGCTCACCCGATCGTGAAAAAGCCCCGGGGAACCTGGGTCCCCCGGGGCGATCATGGGCGGCCGCTCGACGGCCGAGGGTCAGGCCGTGGGGACGGGAGCGGCCAGGGGCCGGGTCTTGGGCCGGCGTGGTCCGGCAGTCTCCGCGACCTCGCCGGCGGCGCCGGCCTTCTCGGCGGCGACCTCGGCAGCCCGGGACTCCCGGATGGCCTTGCCCGCCAGCACCGCGTTGGCGATGCCGGAAGCGTACAACCGGATGGCCCGGAGCGCGTCGTCGTTGCCCGGGATCGGGTAGTCGACCTCGTCAGGGTCGGAGTTGGTGTCCACGATCCCGATCACCGGGATCTTGAGCTTCCGGGCCTCCTTGACGGCGATCGACTCCTTGCGGGTGTCGATCACGAAGACCGCATCGGGCACGCCCTTCATGCTCTTGATGCCCGCCAGGTTCTTTTCCAGCTTGCCCCGCTCCTTCTCGAACCGGGCCACTTCCTTCTTGGTGAGGCGCTGTTGGCGGGCGTCGGCCACCACCATCTCCAGCTCGCGGATGCGATCCAGGCTCTTGCGCACGGTCACGAAATTGGTGAGCAAGCCGCCCAACCAGCGCTCGGTGACGTAGGGCATGCCGCAGCGCTGAGCTTCCTCGATCACCGCCTCCTGGGCCTGCCGTTTGGTGCCGATGAACATGATGCTGCGGCCCTGGGCGGCCAGGTCCTGCGCATACTGGAAGGCCACCTGGAGCAGGCGAAACGTCTTCTGCAGGTCGATGATGTAGATGCCGTTGCGCTCTCCGAAGATGTAGCCCTTCATCTTCGGGTTCCAGCGCCGGGTCTGGTGCCCGAAGTGGACACCCGCCTCCAGCAACTCCTTGATCGTTACCGTCGTGGACAAACCGTCCTCCTTGCGAGAGATTCAGTCCCGGCCGAGGCAGGCTCCCCGGGACTTGCCGGCCCCTGCCTGCTGGCAGGGGCTCGAGATTACCGCTTGCTGAACTGGAACCGGCGGCGGGCTCCCCGCTGCCCGTACTTCTTGCGCTCCTTGGCGCGGGCGTCGCGGGTCAGGAAACCGGCCTTCTTGAGCCGCTTCCGAAGCTCCAGGTTGAACTCGCACAGAGCGCGGGCGATCCCGTGCCGGAGCGCGCCGGCCTGGGCCGCGACACCGCCCCCACTCACGGTGGCGGACACGTCGAACTTCTCGATGGTCTCGGTGACGGCGAAGGGCTGCCGCACGATCATCTTCAGGGCCTCGTGGCCGCCGAAGTAGTCGTCCAGGACTCGGTCGTTCAACTGGATCTCGCCCCCGCCAGGCTTGAGATGGACGCGGGCCACGGAGGTCTTGCGCTTGCCCGTCGCGTAGTACTCGATCGGTGTGGTGGTCAACGCTTTCTCCTCACTACTTCACCGCAATCGGCACCGGCCCCTGGGCCTGGTGCGGGTGGCTGGGGCCAGCGTAAACCTTGAGCTTGCCGAACATGGCCCGCCCCAGCTTGGTCTTGGGCAGCATGCCCCGGACGGCCGCCTCGATCAGGCGGGTGGGGTGCTTGCCCCGGACCTCGGCCGCGGTCTTGCTCTTGAGGCCGCCGAGGTATCCCGTGTGGTGCCGGTAGAGCTTGTCCGACTCCTTGCGCCCCGTGACGTGAATCTGCGCGGCATTGACCACAATCACGTGGTCGCCGGTGTCCAGGAACGGGGTGTAGGTGGGCTTGCGCTTGCCGGTCAGGATGTCGGCAGCGGTGGTGGCGAGCTTGCCCAGGACCTGATCCTTGGCGTCCACCACGAACCACTTGCGGGCGAGGTCGTCCCCCTTGGGAATGTAAGTCGTCATCAGAACCCCAATCGGCGCGAGTTGCGCCCCAGACGCAAAACTTGATCTTATAAAAACAGATCTCGGCTGTCAACCGCTATGTCCTGAGAAGAGCGGGTCTTCCGGGTGAAAGCGGACCGAGGTTCGGCGGCTGGGGGCGTCGCGGCGGCGCCTCAGAGCAAGCGAGTGTGGGCCAGGGCCGGCAGCTCGCGGCGCAGGCGGTCCTGGCGCTCGAAGTCCAGCTCGGCCAGTGCGATCCCCTCCCCGTCGGCCACCTGGGCGGTGATCGAGCCCCAAGGGTCGACGATCATGGCGTGCCCATGGGAGGCCCGGCCCTGACCGTGAACGCCGACTTGTGCGGGGGCGACCACGAAGGCCAGGTTCTCGATGGCGCGGGCGCGCAGCAGGACCTCCCAGTGGTCCTTGCCGGTGCGGTCGGTGAAGGCCGACGGAACCGCCAGCACCCGCGCGCCCTGCCGGGTGAGCTTGCGGTAGAGCTCCGGGAAGCGGAGGTCGTAGCAGATCGAAAGGCCCAGGCCGCCGAACGGGGTCTCCGCACACATCACCTCGTTGCCGGGCGCCACCGCCTTCGATTCCTTGAGATGCTCCATGCCGGGCACGTCGATGTCGAACAGATGGATCTTGCGGTAGACGGCCAGCCGTTCGCCCGAGGGGCCGAACAGGAGCGAGCTGTTGTAGACGCGGGATTCGCCGGGGACCTTCTCGGGAAGGCTGCCGGCCAGGAGGGTGATCTGATGCTCGCGCGCCAACTTCGCCATCCGCTGGGCCCAAGGCCCGCCCAAGTCCTGCGCTTCCGGAATGGGCTCGCCCTCGGAGCGCAGATAGGCGAAGTTCTCCGGCAAGGCCACGAAGCCGGCGCCTCGGCGGGCGGCCTCGGTCACCAGGCGCTCGGTGGTGGCGAGGTTGCGGGCGGTGTCGGCGCTGGAGTTCAGTTGGACGACGGCGGCCAGCAGCTTCATGGTCGGCCTTTCTGGGGGCGGGGTCGCTGGCTGCTGCGGGCTCGCGAGGCCCGCTTGGGAGGGCCGGGGCGGCCGGCGGCACCCAGCGCAACCGCCTGACGGTCCCTCCACTGGCAGAGGCTGAAGAGGACGCAGGAGCCACAGACGGGGCGGCGGGCGTCGCAGATCTTCCGTCCGTGGAAGATCAGGAGGTCGGTGGTCCGCGCCCAACGCTCACGAGGAACGATGGCCATGAGCTGGCGTTCCACCTCCACCGCGTCATCGCCGCGTGCCAGGCCCAGACGGTTGGAGACCCGAAGCACGTGGGTGTCGACGGCGATTCCCTCGGCGAGGCCGAAGGCGTGGCTGAGGACCACGTTCGCCGTCTTGCGGCCGATCCCCGGCAGCTTCACCAGCTCCTCCAGGGTGGTGGGGACCTTGCCCTGGTGCTGCTCCAGGAGGCCGCGAGAGCAGCCCTGGATGCTTCTGGCCTTGGCCCGGAAGAAGCCGGTCGAGCGAATCAACTCCTCCAGTTCCGGGAGGGGGGCCTGGGCCATGGCGGCAGAAGTGGGGTAGCGGGAGAACAGGGCCGGCGTCACCTGGTTCACGCGCTGGTCGGTGCATTGCGCGGACAGGATGGTGGCGACCAAGAGCTGGAAGGGGTCGCGGGGGCTGAGCGCGCAAGTGGCCTCGGGGTGCGCGTCTTCGAGGAGATCGAGGATGCGAGCGGTCTTATCCCGGAGCGCCGGGCGAGGGCGGCTGGCAGGCATTGATAGGGATTCTAGCCTACCGCCCGCCGCCCGAACCCTGGACCCGGGGGAAGAGGGAGGCCTGGGCTCCCGGGCGTTGCAGCCGGCTCAACCTAACGCGCAGCGTCCTCACCCCCAGGGCGGGCTCGATGAGGGGCTGGGCCAGGGTCCGAGCCACCGCCGCGGCCGCCTCTTCGGTCCCCAGCCCGGGATCGAAAGCCTCATCGCGGCGCAGGGTGGTGGCTTGACGTTCCACCTCAACGGTGAGGGCACCCGGCGTGAGGCCGAAGGGCCGGAGCCGCCGAAAGGCGCGGCCGGCCAGGCTCTCGACGATGCTGGCGAGGGTGGCCCGGTCGTTGCGGCGGTCGCGGATGACGGCTTCCTCTTGGAGCCAACTGGGCGCGGCTGCGGCCGGGATCGGGGCCTCACCCTGACCGCGAGCCGCTTCCTGCAGGCGTTCCGCAGCCGTGGGGCCCACCAGCGTCGCCAGCTGAGTGGGGTCTGCCGCGGCCAGTTGGCCCAGGGTGTCCATGCCCTTGGACTCCAGGACGGCCCTGAGGTGGGGAGGCAGATCGGGCAGAAACGACACCGGCTTGCCGGCCAGGAACGAGGTCTCGTAGCCGGGCAACACCACCAGCAGGCCCCGCGGCCTCGCCCAGCTCGACGCCACCCGGGCCGCCAAACGCGAGGAGGCCACGCCCAGCGAAGCGTCCAGGCCCAGCCGCCGCTGCAGCTCGTCCTTGATCACCTCGGCGGCCACCACCGGCTGCAAGGCGCCGGGGGTGTCCCGGGTGAGATCGACGTAGGCCTCGTCGGCCGAAGGGCGCTCCACGCGCCGGCTCACCGCGAGCAGGAGGTTGGTGATCTCCTGGCTGGTTCGGGCGTAGGCCTCGAGGTCTCCGGAGCGAAAGATCCCCTGAGGGCACAGGCGCCGGGCCGCGGCGAGGGGCTGGCCCACGGTGACGCCGGCGGCTCGTGCCTCGCTGCTCACGGCCGCCACCCGCCCCTGACCGTCGGGGGTGCCCCCCACGATCACCGGGTGGTCGCGAAGCCCCGGGTCCAGGCTTCGCTCCACGGAGACGAAGAACGGGTCGAGGTCGACGTGGAGAATGCTGCGCGGCCGATCCGTCCCCTTCATGGCCCCAGGATAAGCCGGGGCCCGGCCGGGGGAGGTCCAACCCGCCGTTGGGAAACCGCCTTAGTGGAGGGACCCGGCCGGGGGCCCGAAGGACTCCTGGTACATCCGGTAGTTGTCCTGGAGGGCCGTGATCAGGCCCGGCAGCATCTGCACCGGGACCACCAACCGAGCCTTGACCGGGGCCTTCACGAAGCTGGTCTCCTGAGCCTGCTTCAACTCGCGGTCCCCGAGGGGGTGGACGTCACAGAAGGTGAGCGTGAAATCGAAGGGGGAGTTCTGGATCGAGCAGAAGTTGGCGTACAGCCTGGGTACTGTCTCGTCCTCGTCGGGGATGATCTTGAAGCTGACCTGCTGCTTGTCTTCGCTTGCCATCGGGTCCTCCGGCGCTAGTGTAGCCGGTCTGTTGCGCTTCAGTACTTGCGGAGCACCCCGATGACCACTCCCTGAATCCGCAGGTCCCCTTTGTCCACGATGATGGGCCTCATCCGGCTGTTGGCGGGTTGCAGGCGAACCCGGCCCGGGGCGTCCCGATAGAGCTTCTTGAGCGTTACCTGGTCGCCGTCCAGCAGAGCGATGACCATCTCCCCATCCCGAGCCGTCTTCCGGCTTTCCACGATGACGTAGTCCCCGTCGCGGATCTGCTCCTCGATCATGGACTCGCCCTTGACCTGGAGCACGTAGGTGTCGCGGCGGCCCACCATGTCTTGGGGCACCGAGATGGTCTCCGGGGCCTGGACCGCCTCGATGGGAAGACCCGCCGCCACCCGGCCCAGGAGCGGGATCTCGACGGCCTTCGCCTCCAGCTGGCTGGGGACCAGCTCCATGGCCCGACTGCGATTCCAGGAGCGCTTGATGAAGCCCTTGGCCTGCAAGTTGGTCAGGTGCTTGTGGACGGTGGCCAGCGAGCTGAGATCGAAGTGCTCGCAGATCTCCTCGATGGTGGGAGCGTATCCCTTCTTGCCCAGGTAGCGGGTGACGAAATCCAGGATTTCCTTTTGCCGCCGGGTCAGGTGCATGGCCCCTCCTGGAGGAGAAGCCTAGGCGAAAGTCAAGCGAAAGTCAATGCTGGGGGTTCGCTTCTTTTCCCTGGATGGCCTTGGGCTTGACCCCGCCGCGGCCGCCGTCCCTCATCGGTGGCTTGGGGGTGGGAGTGGGGGTCGGGGTGGGCGTCGGCCGCGGATGCGGATGAGAGACGACGCCGCCAAAGGGGCAGGAGCCGGCGCCGTGAACGCGTCCGCAGCAGGGTTGCACCACACCGACGCCCCAGCCCACGGTTCCCAAGGGGATTCCACCGCTCTTGCTGGCGGCGGCCTCCGCCTCGGCCGTCCTGGCCCTGGCCTCGGCCTCCCGCGCCCGCGCTTCGGCCTCGCGCACTCGGGCTTCCGCCTCGGCCTGCTGGCGCTCCGACAGCTCCGCCGCGCTCTTGGCGGCTTGTTCGGCGGCCCGTTCCTGGAGCGCCGCCTCGCGTTCCTCGCGACTGAAAAAGCGCCCCTCGAACTCCACCAGGCCGCGAGCCCGCATCGCCTCGTCCCGGCTGAGCCAGCGCCCGTCAATGGCCTCGTTGCCGAGCGCACGCTGGGCCACCTCGTGGTTCGGATCGAGGGCCAGCACTCGCTCAAAGGCCTCGCGGGCCTGGGTGGTGAGAAGCCGCTCCTGGGCCCACAGGCCAAGTTCGAGCCAACCGGCGGTATCGCTGCTAGAAAGCCGGCTGGCTCGGTTGCGGTAGGTGGCCAGGGCGGTGGCGCTGGACACGATGCGCTGGACCCGGGTCAGCGGGATGGTGACTCGCCCCGGACCCATCTCCACCACCACGAACTTCTGGTCCTGTTCGACCACGATGCCCTGCAGCCGGCCGCCTCCCTTGAGGAAGACCTCATCGGCCACGGCGATCGAGGGCAGCAACAGCAGAACGGTGAGGGCCCGCTTCATGAGATATCCTCCGGACCTCCACTATGAACAAACCGGCCCTCAAGTTCAACGGTCAAGTTCAGGGCCTCCTGGGCTGGCTGAGCCTGCTGGCCCTGGGGATCCTGGGCGGCTGCGCCGCCGCCGCCAGCGGGAGCGGTCTGGCGCTCGGGCTGCCGGCGGTAGGTGTGGTCTTGGGGGTGGCGGCCGCGCTGCTGCTGCTGGCGCTCTTGGTGGCGCGGCGAGCCGGGGCGGCGGCGACGCCGGCGCTGGGCCTGCTGGTGGCGCCGCTGGCTCTCTTGTTGAGCCCGTGGTTTCCGGGACTCCGAGCGCTTTCGGGCCCCCCGCTGTGGGCCCTGGCGGCGGCCGGCGCGGTGGCTGCCCTGGCGGTTGCCGGCAAGCCTCCTCGCCGCCGCCTCTTCTTGCCCGTCGTCTTCCTTGTCTACGTGGCGGTGGCCTGGCACGGACAGAGGCAAGTGGGGGCCGAGGGCGACGAGCCGCACTACCTCATGGTCGCCGACAGCCTGCTCCAGGACCACGATCTCGCTCTGGAGGAGGACTATGCCGCGGGCCGCTACCGCGCCTTCTACCGTGGCGCCACCCTGGCCCCTCACTACCGGATCCGTGGCCGGGGAGGCGAGATCTACTCGCTGCACGCGGTGGGGCTCTCGCTCCTCATCCTGCCCGCCTACGCGTTAGGGGGGTACCTGGGAGTGTCGTTCTTCATGGCACTCCTGGCGGCCCTTCTGGCCCGGGAGATCCGGCGGCTGATCGTCGAGTGGACCGGTTCGGCCAGCCTGGGCGAGGGGTTGGCCTGGGCCCTGGCCCTTTGCCCCCCGCTCATCCACTATGCGGGCCTGGTCTTCACCGAAGTGCCGGCGGCGCTCCTGGTGGCCTGCGGGCTGCGCCGCGGCCGCGACCTGGCACGGCTCGGAGGGTGGGGCACTGCCGGCTGGGCGGCCAGCCTGGCCTTCCTGCCCTGGCTGAACGTACGTTATGCGCCGCTCTCGGCGATCTTGGCCCTCTACGGCCTCGCTCGCTGGCCGGGCTTCCAGCGGGCGGGGTGGCTGGCCGGCCTGGCAGCCCTCTCGGCGGCGGGCCTCGGCCTCTACCATCAGGCCCTCTACGGCTTCTTCGATCCCCGGCTGGTCTATGGCCGGCGGCCGGAGTTCGCGCTGAGCACGCTCCGCGAGGGGTTGCCGGGCCTGCTCCTCGATCAAGAGTTCGGCCTGCTCGCCTATGGGCCGGTCTTCGCGCTGGGGCTGCTGGCGCTACCGCGCCTCTTCGAGTGGGGCCGGCGCGAGGCGGCTTGCTGTCTCGCCCTGGTGGCGATCGTCTTCCTCACCGCGGGCTCCTGGCACATGTGGCGTGGCGGCTTCAACCCACCGGCTCGCTTCCTGGTTCCGGTACTGGCACCGCTCGCGGTCGCGGTTGCCACCGCCCTTCGTCGCGGGCTGTGGGGCGGCGCTGCGCTGCTTCTGGGATTCAGCCTGTTTGCGGGACTGGCCGGGGTGGCCGATCCGCGGCTGGTGCATCGAGACCGGGACGGGACAGCCCCCTTCTATCGGACCTGGTCGGGGGCCGAGGAGTGGACCCGCCTGCTCCCGGGGTTCGTGTTGGACGATAGCCGCCGGGATCGGTGGGCCCTCACCCTCATCTGGACGGTCGCCTTGGCTTCCGCGGCGTGGCCTCGCCGTCGGCCGCAGCTCTCGGCGACTCGCCTGGCGGTGGCGGTGGCGGGGCTGGCCGTGGCGTCGGCGTCGGCGTCGGCGCGCTCCACCGCGCGGACCGGAGGTCGCGAGGCCGTGCACGTCCTGGGCGGATCGGTCCTCGTGCTGCCCAGCCTGCAGTTGGTGTCGAAGGCGGGCGGGGAATGGGGCGCCCAGCACCTGGGATGGGGACCCCTCTACGAGCCCCACCGTTTTCCGCTGGGGGCCGAGGTCGGCAGTCGGCTTCAGCTCGCCCCGGGTCGCTACGAGATCCGCCTTCAAGCCGAACTGCTGGGCCCGGCAGCGCCGGCCCTGGAGGTGCGCCCCGAACCGCCGCAGCCGGTCCGCCTCTATCGGCTGGCGGGTGGAGCGGAGGGTCTCCTCGGCTGCTTTGTGGTGGAGGCCGAAGACAGGGCGATCACCCCGGCCTTGTCGGGAGGCAGTCCCCTGGTCCTCAAGGGCGTACGCCTCGAGAACTCAACCCTCTGCGAGCCCTCCGGTCTAATCCGGGGAAAGGGGGCAACAGGCTAAGAACATGAGAAAAAAGATCATCGCACTGATGGGAGTCTTGATCGGGACGGGCGTCGCCATGGCGGCGGGTCCAGGCGGCGGATCGCAGGGGTCGCCTCCGGGTCGTGGCGCGGGCCTAGGGCCGGGCGGGGGGCCGGGGAGGATCAAGGCCGAACTGGGTCTCAGCGACGAGCAGGAGACCCAACTGCGCAAGCTGCACGGGGACCAGCGCAAGGCCCAGATCAGGCGGCGGGCCGACCTGCAAGTCGCGCGGATGGACCTGCACGAGCTGCTGGCTGCCAAGACGGTGGACGAGAAGGCGGTGGCCGCGAAGATGAAGGAGATCAACGACCTGGCTGCCGCCGGCCTGAAGGCGCACGTGGACAGCCGGCTCGCCCTGCGTAAGGTGCTGACGCCCGAGCAGGTCGACAAGATGCAGCAGCTCCACAACCGGCCGCGCCAGCACTTCCGCGGCCGCCGGGGGCCTCGGCGCAGCGAGGGACCGGAGCCGATGGGTGAAGAGGGCATTCCCGACGACGAGGCGGACGAGGCAGCGTTGACAGCCGGCGAGGGCCAGTGAGAGAGTGATCGCAGCCGCCGCCCCCAGGGCGGCGGCGCGATCCAGCGTTGGGCGCTAACGCCATGACTTCAGCAGCAGCCGTCCTGGTCCCCGGGCTTCCCGCCAGCAGCGAGACCCTGGCTTCAAGAACCGTGCGCCTGCGCGAAGACGATCGGGAAGCGGTGCTGGCTTGCCAGCGCGGGGAGCGAGAGGCGTTCGACCGGCTGGTCGAACGCTATCAGCGAGACGTGTACCGGCTCTGCTATCGCTATGTGAACAACCACCACGATGCCAACGACCTGGCCCAAGACGCCTTCTTGAAGGCCTACCGGGCCATCTCCAAGTTCCGGGGGGACAGCTCGTTTTCGACCTGGATCTACCGGATCGCGGTGAACACCTGCTTGAACTTCCGGGCTGGCCGGCGGGCCCAGGTCGAGGAGTTGTCGGAGCAACTGGCCGACGGCTCCCCGGGGGTG
>DATECU010000158.1:0-4126 GCA_035286745.1 Vicinamibacteria bacterium
CCTTCAACCGCATGACCGACCGGTTGCAGGAGGCCCGGGTCGAGATCCAGGATCTGCTGAACGGCCTGGAGCGACAGGTGGAGCAGCGGACCGCAGCCCTGCGCGATGCGCATAGCGCCTTGCTCCAGGGCGAGAAGCTGGCTTCTTTGGGCCGGCTGGCAGCCTCCATCGCTCACGAGATCAACAACCCGCTGGCCGGCATCCTCACCTTCGCCAAGCTCCTGATCCGCGGTCTGGAGGAGGGCGTCGAGGACCCGGCGGCCCGGGACCAGAGCCTGCGCAACCTGCGGCTGGTGGAGCGCGAGGCGACCCGCTGCACCGCCATCGTCAGGAACCTGCTGGACTTTGCCCGCGAGCGACCGCTCAACCTGAGCGAGGTCAACCTGAACCAGGCCGTGAACGAGGCGCTGTCCCTGGTCGATCACCAGCTCACGCTCAGAGGCATCTCCCTCGACAAGCGGCTGGAGCCGCTGCCGCCGATCTCGGCCGACTTCGGCCAGCTTCGCCAGGCGGTGGTGAACGTGATCCTGAACGCGGCTGACGCCATGGCGGCCGGCGGCCAGCTCACCGTCTACTCGCGGACCAACCCCGAGGGCGTCGAGGTGGTGGTCGCCGATACCGGCGTGGGCATCCCTCCCGAGCACCTGGCCCGCATCTTCGATCCCTTCTTTTCGACCAAGGACAAGGGCACCGGCCTTGGCCTGTCGGTGGTCTACGGCATCGTGGAACGGCACGGCGGCCGGCTCGAGGTCAAGAGCGAGGTGGGCAAGGGCACCACCGTGCGCATCCGCTTGCCGCTCGCCGGGGCCAAGGAAGCGGCCGTGGCGGCGGTGTGAGTGAGCGCGCCTTCCGGGGATATCGGCGTTTGGTGGCTCGGCGCGGCGGCCGAGGACGCGAGCACGCTGGGCCGACTGTGCGCCCACCTTACGCTGGCTTTCGGCATGCCGGCTCGCCTGCTGCACGGTCGCGACCGCCCCGCCGACGCCTTCGACCCCCGCCGGGGCCAACATTCCTCCACCCGCATCCTGGGCTGGCTGGCGGCGGCCTGCCCGCCCAGGATCGGAAAGCTGCTGGCGGTCACCGACGTCGACCTCTTCATCCCCATCCTCACCTTCGTCTACGGCGAGGCCCAGCTGGGTGGGCGGGCTGCCGTGGTGTCCACGGCCCGCTTGCAGGACGGCCGCGGTCCCACCCGCTCGCCGCTCTTTCTCAGCCGCTTGCTCAAGGAGGCGGTGCACGAGCTGGGTCATACCTTCTCCCTGCTGCACTGCGGCCAGGAGGGTTGCGTGATGAGCCGATCCGTAAACCTAACGGAAGTCGACGCGAAGGGGGAGACCCTCTGCGACGACTGTCGGGCCTGCCTGAAGCAGGGCGGCCCGGAGAAGGCGGAAGAACATGAGCGACCTTAGCCGGCGCACCCGGATCCTGGTGGTGGACGACGAGGAGATCGTCCGCGAGTCCCTCTCGGGCTGGCTGCAAAAGGACGGCTATACGCTGGCGGTGGCCCCGGACGGCCCCGCCGCGCTGGCGGAGGCTCGGCGTGCGCCCTGGTCGATCCTGCTGGTCGACCTCAAGATGCCCGGCATGGACGGCCTGACGGTCCTGGAAGAGGTGAAGAAGCTCCAGCCCGAGGCCGCGGTGGTGATCATGACCGCCTACGCGACCATCGACACCGCGGTAACCGCCATGAAGAACGGGGCCTACGACTACCTGGTGAAGCCCTTCGACCCCGAGGAGCTCTCCCACTTGATCCGGCGCATCGTGGAGAGCCAGGCCCTGCTGCGGGAGAACGTGCTCTTGCGTAAGGTGCTGAGGCGCGACTATCGTTTTCGGGACCTGCTCAGCAAGAGCCCCGCCATGCAGGCGGTGTTCGATCTGGCCAAGACCGCCGCCCGCAGCCCCTCGACCATCCTGATCCTGGGCGAGAGCGGAACCGGCAAGGAGCTTCTGGCGCGCGCCATCCACGCCGAGAGCCTGCGCAGCCGCGAGCCCTTCGTCCCTGTCTCCTGCGCAGCCCTCACCGAGACGCTCCTGGAGTCGGAGCTGTTCGGCTACGAGAAGGGCGCCTTCACCGGTGCCGGCGCCAGGCGCCAGGGGAAGTTCGAAGCCGCCGACCGGGGCAGCCTCTTCCTGGACGAGATCGGCGACATCTCGCCCAAGCTCCAGATGGACCTGCTGCGGGTGCTGGAGGAGAGGCGCTTCTTCCGGGTGGGTGGAAACGAGCCCCTGCACGTGGACGTGCGCATCCTGGCCGCCACCAACCGGGACCTCAAGAAAGCGGTGGCCGAGGGCCAGTTCCGAGAGGACCTCTTCTACCGGCTGAACGTGATCCCCATCACCCTGCCGCCGCTGCGCGAGCGCAAGGAGGACATCCCGCTCCTGGCCCAGCACTTCATCGAGCGGCTGGACGCCGAGCTGCAGCGCAAGGTCGAGGGCCTGACCGCCGAGGCCATGGAGATCCTGATGCGCCACCAGTGGCCCGGCAACATCCGCGAGCTGCGCAACACCCTGGAGCGAGCCATCGTGGTGGCCTCGGGCCACCTGATCCAGGCCAAGGACCTGGGCCTCGCGCTCGCCGCCGCCACCGAGCCGGGCGCGGCTGGCGGGGAGAGGTCGCGACTGCTCTCCCTGAGCGAGGTGGAGCGCGAGCACGTGGCCCGGGTGCTCAAGGCCACCGGCGGCAACGTGAGCCAGGCTGCCCGCGTCCTGGGCATCGACCGGGTGACGCTCTACGCCAAGATGAAGAAGTACGACATCCGCCGGCCGGAGGATCAGTCTGCGGAGAACGAGGAGACCGCCACTCGATGACCGCCCGCCCCTGTTGTGAATCCTCACATGCGTTGAGTTCCTCAGCATCCTGCCCCTGGGCCGTAAGCCCTTGAAACCGAAGGGCTGACAGCTTCCGCAGCGGTACGGTGCTTCAATCCTCAACACTCGGCTCCGCGGAGCGACTTCGAGCCGCAGCCGACTCCTCACCGTAAGCTGCGGATGCAGCACGACTTCCACCTCGCTCCACGGGGCAAGGGCGGCGGCCCACCGATTGCTCCTTGGGGAGGCGAGTGAGGTTGAAATGCCCTGTCCCTACCTCAAGGAAGTCGTGATGCTCTACTGCGACGCCTATCCCATCAAAAAGATGGTCCCCCTCGACCGGTTGGTGTCCGCCAATCCCTGCATCGCCCATGACTTCAAGAACTGCCCGCTGTTCCACGGTGCAGAGGAGCCCGCCGCCTACGCTCCGCCAGGCGAACCGGAGCCAAGAAGGGAGGTCCCCCGATGATGCTCGTGATCCCGCTCGCCATCATCGGCCTCATGCTCATCGGCGTCTCGACCCTGTGGGCCAGGGCCGATATCGCCAGCCGCTCACTCCCCGGAGAGACGCGATGAAGCTCGCCCGAAGGACCTTCCTCAAGGCCGCCGGCGTCGCCGGGGTGGCCAGCATCGTGAGCCCGGCAACGGCTGCGGTCAGGGCCGCGGCCGGCCGCGGGGTCCTGGTCGACACCACCCTTTGTGTCGGCTGCCGGGGCTGCGAAGCCGCGTGCAGCGAAGCCAACAACCTGCCGGCACCGGCCGGAGACAGCGCCGTCCTCGAGGGGCGCCGCAGCACCACCCCGACCGCCTTCACGGTGGTGAACCAGGCGACCGCCGCTTCCGGCGCTGTTCGTTATGCGAAGAGCCAGTGCCTGCACTGCCTGGACCCCGCCTGTGCCTCGGCCTGTCCGGTCCGCGCCCTGGAGAAGACGGCAAGCGGTCCGGTGGTCTATCACCGGGACCGCTGCATGGGCTGCCGCTACTGCATGGTGGCTTGCCCCTTTGGCGTGCCCAAGTATGAATACGACCGTCCCGTGCCCTACGTCCGCAAGTGTTCGTTCTGCGCCGAGAGGCAGGCGGCCGGGAAGCCGCCGGCCTGCACCGAGGTCTGTCCCAGCGGCGCTCTGCTGTTCGGCGACCGCGAGCAGCTTCTGGAAACGGCCCGGACCCGCATCTACCAGAACCCTGACCGCTACCTGCATCACGTCTACGGCGAACACGAAGCCGGCGGCACCGCCTGGCTCTACCTGAGCGACCTGCCCTTCGAGAGCCTCGGGCTTCCCGCCGACGTGGGCACCGGGCCCTACCCGGAGCTGAC
>DATECU010000159.1:0-11160 GCA_035286745.1 Vicinamibacteria bacterium
CCGGGTGCCCACCTGGGCCCATCGCTCCTGGCGCAGCAGGCGTTCGTCGATGTCGAGAGAGAACCGCTGCTTGTACTGGCCGCCGCCGCCAGCGCCGAAGAAGGTGAGCGGGCCGAGGTCGAACTCGGCGCGGCCGTCGCCGGCACGGTCGGTGGAGCGTTCGCTACCCTGACGGCGGAAGTAGTTGAGGTCGAGGTAGCCCTGACCGCTGAAGCGCAGGCGGCGGCCGATGGGTAGCGCGGCCTGGACTCCGGGGCTCAGCACGATCTGGGTGTCGGGGATGGCTCCGCTCTGGCGGTTGAAGACGTTGGTGTCGACGCCGGCGTTCTTGAGCTCGAGTCGGGGCGTGAGGTAGAGGGGGCCGAGCTTGTAGCGGCCTGGACGTGGTTTGTCGGCGCGGTCCGCAGCCTGCGCCGGTCCCAGGGGAAGGAGCAGCGCCAGGACCAGGCCGGCGAAGGTGGACCTACGTTGCCCACACGCCATGCGAGCATGAGGATCCGTTGAAGCCGGGTGCCGGGCGGCTCTTCGTGCGGCCAGCATGCCGGGCGCGGGTGCTAACATGCTCCAGAAAGACCGGACCCGGGGGTGGAGGTGGCCGTGGCAAGCCCCAAGACGATCGTCAAGTTCACCTATTCGGACCTCTTGGCACTGCCGGAGGACGGCAGGCGTCACGAGATCATCGAAGGGGAGCATCTGGTGAGCCCCTCGCCGAAGACCGACCATCAGCGGGTCTCAATGCGCCTGAGCGTGGCCATCGCGGCCCACGTCCGAGCGCACCGCCTGGGCGAGGTGTTCGCGGCTCCCCTCGACGTGGTGCTGGCCGAGGACGTGGTGGTGGAGCCGGATCTTCTCTTCGTCTCGACCGACCGGAGCGCCAGGGCCACCGAGCGGAACATCCAGGGAGCGCCGGACCTGGTGGTGGAGATCCTCTCCGAGTGGAACCGTCGCATCGACGAGATCACCAAACGCGACCTCTACGCGCGCCACGGCGTCCTCGAGTACTGGATTGTGGACCCCGAGCTGGAAACGGTGAAGGTGTACCGGGCTTCGGAGCAGCGCTTCCAGCGGGTGGCCGAGCTGGCGAAGGAGAACGGGGACTCGCTCACAACCCCGCTTCTGCCCGGCCTGAACCTTCCGCTAGGCGAGATCTTTCCGGCGTCCTGACGCGTGATTCGGAGCCGACTTCGGGGAGACAGGCTGCCGCCGTTGGCTTCGAAAGCCAAGCCCTTGAAAACAAACGACTTACAGTGGACAGCCAAACCAATCCGGCCCCTGGCCGGTGCTCACTGCTCAGCTGACGGCTAGGCGCACCTCACGGCTACGGCATCCACCTCCACCGGCCGCCCCCGCCAGGCGTGCGCCAACAGCAGTTGCACGCGCTTCTTGGCCGGCAGGTAGCGGGTCACCACGCCTTCGAGCCCCGCCAGCGCTCCTTCGGCGATTCGCACTCGGCTTCCGGGCCGCAGCGCACGGGGGGGCAGATCGGGCATGACGTAGCCGCGCTCCCCCTCGCGAAGCCGCAAGCCGGCGACGATCTCCTCCTCGACGGCCGCAAACTGCCCCCCCAGGCGCACCAGGCCCAGGGAGCCCGCGCAGTACTGGGCGGCCGCAAAACGCTCGCCCAGCACGAAGCGGGTGAAGACGTAGCCGGGAAAGAGGGGCAGCGGCCCCAGCGGTCCGAAGCGCGGGCGGACCGGCTCCAGGATGCGGGGACAGTAGGCCTCGATCTCCCGAGCCGCCAAGGCGTTCACGGCCTTGGCTTCCTGCTTGGGCTTGGTCCTGAGGAGCAGCCAGTGGGGTCGGGGGTCGCTGCCGGGGATCAGCATCTCTAACGCTTGGGCTGGCACTCCGCGGCAGTGGGCGCTGGCAGCTCGATGACCTTGACCTGCTGGGAGGCTGATGCCTGTTCGCCGGCGTTGTCGACCACGGTGAGCAGCACGGTGAAGGTGACCTCGACGCAGGTGGCCGGGGTGTCGGGGAAGACGTGGCTTAGGGTCGGGCCGCTCGAGGTCTGTTCGCCGGTGCCGTCGCCGAAGTCCCAACGATAGGTGGCGATCTGGCCGTCGCTGTCGCGGCTCCCGGAGGCGTTGAAGGCGACCGCGGTGATGCCGGCATAGATCGGCGATACCGGGCTGTAGATGAAGGATGCGGAAGGCGGCACGTTGGGCAACTTCTCGCAGCCGAGAAGGCCAAGAGTGAAAAGGGGCCAGATGACGAGAAGGAAGAGGCGTCGGGGCATGCAAGCTCCTGGGCGGGGCGGCCAGTCAGCGTTTGGCGCGGCGTTCATTGATTCTGGCCACCTTGCCGTCCTCGGCCGGCTGCTGGTAGCGACCGTAGTAGTGGCCGTAGTAGTGGCCGTAGTAGTAGGAGTGCTTCTCCACCTGGGCTCGGTTCAAGACGATGCCCAGGATGCGCCCGCCCGAGGCCTGGAGGCGCTCCAGGGTGTGAGCGACCGCCTTGCGGGGGACCATCTCGGCGCCGGCCACCACCACCACGCCGTCGGCCAGCGGGGCCAGGGTCAAGGCCTCGGCCACCGCGCCGACCGGAGGGGTGTCGATGACGATCCAGGCGTAGATCTGCTTGAGGCCGTCCAGGAAGCCCCGCAGCGTGCGGTTGATGAGGATGTCGCCCGGGGAAGGCGCCTGGCGGCCGGCGGACAGAAAGCTCAGGTGGGTGCCCGCTTGGTGTTGGATGGACTCGCTAGGCTTGGCCTTGCCCACCAGGATGTCGGAGAGTCCGGGGGTCTTCTTGCCGCCCAGGAAGGCGTGAACCTGGGGCTTGCGCAGGTCGCCGTCGATCAGCAACACCTGGCCCTCGGTGGCGGCCAGGGTCAGGGCCAGGTTGACCGAGGTCAGGGTCTTGCCCTCCCCGGGAGCGGTCGAGGTGACGATCACCACCCGGGGCTTGACATCGGGCCACGAGTAGTTGAGGGCGGTGCGCACCACCCGGTAGCCCTCGATGAAAGGGCCCTGGGAGCGGCTGTGGGTCACCAGCGGGCTCTTGTTGCTCTCGGCCAGTTCGGGGATCACACCCAGGAGCGGCGCGCCCAGGTGCACGCGCACGTCGTCGGGGGTCTTGAGCGTGTTGTCGAGGTAGTCGAGGAAGAAGGCGACGCCAATGCCGGCGCCCAGGCCCAACATCAAGCCCAGCAGCAGGTCCCTGAGCTTCTTGGGACGCACCGGGGTCCTGGGCACCACCGCCTGGTCCACCACCCGGATGTTGGAGGACTTGAGCTCCTGAGCCACGTCCGTCTGCTTGTGGCGGGAGAGCAGGCTGGCCAGTACCTCCTTGCTGGCGTCCAGATCGCGCTTCAGGGTGTCGTACTGCACGCTCCGGCGCGCGAGCTCCAGGGTCTCGGCCTTGGCTGCCTCCAGCGCGGAGTGGACGCTCGCCTCCTGGGCGGCGGCGGCTTTGTAGTCGTTCTCGGCGGCGCGGATCACCCGCTGCGATTCGCTCCGGATCTTGCTCCTGGTTTCCTGGATCTGGTTCCTGACCTTCACCACCTCTGGGTGCTGGTCGAGGTACCGTTCCTGAAGCTGGGCCTGCTGGCGTTCCAGGTTGGCCAGCTCGATGCGCAGGGACTGCACCAGCGGGCTCCTCATCACCTCCGGCAGCTCTTCAGGGTTAGGCGCGGTGCGCATCTGGTTGTAGAGGGCTTCCCGCTCCAGGCGGGTGGTCTTGAGGGTGGTGAGCGCGGTCCCCAGCTCCTTGAGCTTCTGCTCCAGCAGGGTGCGCCGTTCCTCGATGTTGACGATCCCCTCTCTCTCCTTGACCTTTTGCAGGGCCAAGTCGGCGACTTCCACCTTCTTCTTCTGGTCCTCGATCTGATCGCCCAGCCACTGCCCGGCATCGGAGGAAGTCTGGAAGCGGAACTCCAGCGTCTGCCGGATGAAGAGTTGGGCCAGCCGGTTGGCGATCTGGGCGCTCAGTTCAGGTCGATACGACTCGACGGCCACGCTCACCAACTGGCTGTTGCGAACGGGCTGCACCCGCAGCCTGGAGAGCAAGGTGTTGACCACTCCCTCCACCAGGGGGGACTGGCCGGGCGGCTGGGCCAGCGCCGCCGCCACGTCCTGCTCCGGGCGAGGGCCCCCATACTCGGGATCCTGCATGAGCCCCATGCTCTCCACCACCCGACGGGCGAGCGCCCGGCTCTGCAGCAGCTTGTACTGGGTCTGGTAGTAGTCGTCGCGGGCGGCGTCGACCTGCGCCACTTCCTTGAAGGTGAGGACGTTCGGGTTCTCGCGCTGGATCTGGATCTGGGCCACCGCCTCGTACACGGGCCGGGTGAGGAAGGTGCGCAGCGCCGCCAGCGCGGTGATGCCCACCAGGATGGCGAGAGCCAGCCGCCTTCGGCGCAGGACCACGTGGACGTAGTCCCAGAGATGAGCCTCCTGGGGCTGGGTGTCGAGTTCGACTGCTTCTGGCGGGCCGGCCATCGCGCTTTTCGCTCGGTCGAGTGGGAGGGACAACCTCTCGAGCCCTTTCTAGCCAAACTGACCTAACTTCGCTTGACACCAATCATAATGGCTTGTCAATGTCAGGTCAAATCCCCTCTCCCTCCGCGCCGTAGCCTGGCAAGCTGAATCCCTAGAAGAGCTTTGCCTTCACGACAATCGTATCCCCGGCTTGAATCGGCTCGTCGAGCTTGATCTTCACTTCCTTGGTCTTGCCCTCCACCTCGCGCACCACCCGGATCCGCCCCTGCGAGCCGTCGGGGGTGAAGCCGCCGGCCAGGCTCACCGCCTGGCGCACGGTGGTGCCGGGGATGAAGGGGTAGGCCCCGGGGTTCCGGACCTCGCCGGAAACGAACACCTTGGGGGCTTGGGGGACGAACACGGTATCGTTAGGCCTGAGAGCCAGGTTCTTCTCCAGCTCCCCGGCCTGGATGTCGCGGATGTTGACCCGCATCACCTCGGCCCGCTTCTTCTCGGGGTCGCCCTCCCCCTCGGCCACCTCGGTGGGGAGCACGGGGCCGGTGACCTCGGCCAGGGGCCGCACCACGATGACCTCGGCAGCGGCGTTGCCGGTCAGGGGGCCGGCTTTCCCCAGGACCTCGACCAGGCTCATGCTCCCGGACAGCGGATAGGTGCCGGGGCGCGCCACCTCGCCCACCACGAACACGCTCTTGCTCCGGTACTCCTGAACCACCACCGTGACCTGCGGGTTGCGGATGAAACCCCGGGCCAGCAAGATGGCGAGCTTGCGCTCCAGCGACGCCGGCGTCATCTCCGAGGCCTTCACCCGGCCGATCAAGGGGAAGATGAAGGTGCCGTCGGGCTGCACCAGCACGCTCTGGGTGAGATCCTCGTGGCCGTAGACGGTCACCCGCAGGATGTCCTGGGCACCGATCTCGTAGTCGGTGCCGGCGGTGGCTCCCTTGGCCGCGGGCGTGGGGGCCGCCTGGGGGATGGCGGCAGTTGCTCGGCCCGAGGGCGAGGCCAGCAGGAGCGACAGGAGAAGGAAAGGGAAGGGCATCACGCAGCCCATGATAGGCGCCTCAAGACGCTTTGTCGGTGATGAAGGGGCCGGGAGCCTGGTCGCCTAGCGGCTGGGGCTTGCCGGCTCCTTGTCGCCCGAGAGGGCCACCACGGCCACGATGCCGACGGCCGCCGCGCCGGCCAGAATCAGCACCGTCTTGTTGATGCCACCCTTCTGCTCGGGCAGCGCCGCCGGGGTGCGGTCGTCGCCGAACTCGGCGCGCTGATTGGCACTCGCCAACAGGGTGACGATCAGGCTGGTGGCCACGGTCTCGCCGTTCGTGTTCAATACCCGGACCACATACTGGCCGGGGGGCACGTTGCTGAACGCGAACCGGCCGTCCGCGCCCACGGGCACGGTAGCGATGGTTCGGTCGACGACGGTGTCTTGAAGGGCCGCGCTGCCCACGACGTTGCTGGCCCGGATCGCCGCGGGCACCTCTCCCCAAATGGTGTCTGGGGCTGGTGCCTGCGCCAAGGCCGGGACCGGAAGCGCCGCAACCAGCGCCACGATGAGGGCTGTGCTGACCGTTCGTCTGATCATCATCTTCGCGCTCCTCTGGAGGGGCGAGACGCCTAGCACCCCTGAAACTACGCCTCCAACCCCAAGCCTGTCAAGGGGAAACGGGGAAAAAGCGTGCGGAAGCCGAAAAACGCACGTCATGGCGCACCTTGGCGTGCCCTGTCATGGGCCCTTCGCCCGCTTCGTCTTTGTGCTAAGGTCGCGCCACATCATGAGACGCATCGGCATCCTCACCGCCGGGGGAGACACCCCGGCGCTCAACGCCACCATCAAGGGCGCGGTGGTCCGCGCCAACCAGTGCCGGGTCGAGGTCTTCGGCTTCATCAAGGGCTTCTCGGGCCTGCTGTACCCCGAGGTCCCCCACGTGCACCTGAACCCGCTGTTCACCGAGATCCCGGAGCTGGACGGGACCCACGGGGGCACCATCCTGGGTGCCTCCCGGGCCTACGTGGACGCGGACGACGCCGATACCTGCGACCTGGTGGCGGACCGCATCGCCCGGCTGAAGATCGAGGGGCTCATCTGCATCGGCGGCGACGGGACGCTCAATGGCCTGCAACCCCTGGCCGACCGCTTTCCTGCGGTCCTGGCCCCCAAGACCATCGACAACGACCTGGGCCTCAACTACCGGAACGAGCCCGACGAGTGGCTCCGGGAACCGGCGGCGGACCCGCCCGGCTACCGCTATGTGCGGACCTCCTCCCGTACTGTGTTCGACCTGGAGCACATGGTCAACTACGCCACCCCAGGTTATGCGACGTCGGTTTACGTGTCCTCGGAGGGCGTGCGCCGCATCCGCACCACCGCCGAGAGCCATCGCCGGATCGCGATCATCGAGGTGATGGGCCGCAACGCCGGCTACATAGCACTCGGTTCCTCCTTCGGCCAGCCCGACATCGTGCTGGTCCCCGAGCATCCGCTGAACGTGCCCCGGCTGGTGGAGCGGGTGATCGAGCTTTACGAGCTGCAGAAGAACGTGGTGATCGTGTGCGGCGAGGGGATCGTGGACGAGAGCGGCCAGCAGCTCGGGGCCAGGCAGGCCAGCCACGACCCGGCGGGCAACCTCGTCCTCTCCGGGGCCTCCGAGGCCCTCCGCCAGATCCTGATCGACGCCCTGGGCGACGAGTACTTTCGCCGGCACCGGCGGGCGGACTCGGCCAAGGACGCCATCTTCACCAGGAAGGTCGGCCACACCCAGCGCGGCGGGCGACCCATCCTCTTCGACCGCTTCTACGCCGCCCAGCTCGGCGGCAAGACGGTGGACATGCTGCTCGAGGGCCAGAACAACTCGGCCTCCATCCTGCAATGGTCCTCGTCCCGCGGTTTCTACGTGGACAGCTACCCCGGCAACGCCTTTCGCGACCGCTGGGGCCTGATCCACGGCCGGCAGATGCACCCTTCGTTCTACGACCCGGAGCGGTTGCGTTTGTCGCGGGTGGGCATGGCCTACCTGCTGCCCATCTTCACCAACGCCATCGGCCACGACGACGTGGAGTACATCCGCGACTCGCTGTTCCAGCAGGGGAACCTGACCCAGCCCTACCACTCGGTGAACACCGACATCACCAAACGCTTGCGCCACCTGGGAGCGAGCTCGGACTAGCGCGAGGGCCGCACCTGAGTGTCGCGCCGCTCACGGCTGGTCTTCGCAGTCGTGGGCGATGGGCAGCAGCAGGTCCACCACCACGCCCGGCTTGTCTTCGCGCGCTCTCATGCGGCAGCGGCCGCCGGCCTCCCACAGCCGGGAGGCGACCGCCGACAGCCCCAGGCCCAGTCCCGGCACCTGGCCGGTGAAGTCCTTGTCCCCCTGGAAGTAGGGGACGAAGGCGCGGGCGATCTGCTCGGGCGAGGGCCGTACGCCGTCGTCCTTCACGCTGAGCGCCATCCGCCCCTCGTCGGGGCGCAGCGCGACTTCCAGGCTGGGAGCTTGCCGAGGGTGGAACTTCTTCGCGTTCTCCAGCACCTCGCGCAGCATCCATTCGACGGTAGGCGTGGGCAAGGCCAACCGGCAGGCCGGAAGCTCCTCGGCGCGTAGCGACACCGTCGCGATCTCAAGCTGCGCCGCCGTCGCCCGCACCAGCTCCGGCAGCTCGCTCGCAAGAGGGCCGGTTCCGCCGATCCGGGAGAGGGCACCCAGCACGCGGTCGGCATCGGCCGCCAGACCACGTGCCGCGGCCAGGGCGGTGCCCGCCATCTCGCGAGCCGCCTCCGGCGACAGCTCGCTCAGGCTGTCGGCCAGGAACTGAAGCGAGCCGAGCAGCGCGGCCAGCGGCGTGCGCAGCTTGTGGGAGACCAGCGCCCCGAAGCTGCGTACGTCCCGGTGCAGGGCCATGCGGGCGGTCACGTCGCGCAGCCGCACCACCCGGGTGGCGTCGGGCGCCTCCAGGCTCTCGACCTCCAGCCAGAAGGCCCGGGCGGTGGGGGTCTCCGGTCGCACCACAAAGCGAGCCGCCCCGGACTCGCTAGGCGCAGGCCAGCTCCGCCAGGCGGCTTCCGGCTCCCGCAGGTAGTCGGCGCCCAGAATCTCCGGGAAGCGTCCCTGGACCGAGCCCAGGAACACCTGCGCCCGCGAGTTGGCGTGCAAGACGGCACCCTCTCCGTCCAGGATCAGGTAGCCGTCGTCCGAGCTTTCCACCACCCAGTCGAAGCGCGCCCGTTCCGCCTGCAAGCGGCGGTAGCGGTTCAGGCGGAAGATGTTCTTGAGCCGGGTGCGGAGCTCCAGCTCGTCGTAGGGCTTGGCCATGAAGTCGTCGGCACCGGCCTCCAGGCCGGCCAGCCGGGATTCCGGGTCCCCCAGAGCGGTAATCAAGATGATGGGGATCTCGGAGGTGGCGGGGTCGGCGCGCAACCGCCGGCACACCTCGAGGCCATCGATGCCCGGCATGTTGACGTCGAGCAGGACCGCGTCGGGCTTGGCCGCCGCGGCTAGTCGCAAGCCGGCGCTCCCGTTCTCGGCGACCAGGGTGGTGTAGCCGGCGAGACCGACCAGCTCCGCCGTCATGCCGCGGACCGCCTCGTCGTCGTCTATGATCAGAACCGCGCCGCCAGCCGTCAGGGCATTCTCCTCTCGGGGGTCTGGTGGGGATGCTAGCGCGCCCTCCGGCATCGGGTAAAGGGGAAAGTCGACAGGTCGACAGGTCCGGCCAGCCCGGTTCGGTTTCCCACCTTGGCAGCGCTCGGACCGCGTGAACGACCGGCTGGCTCGAATGCGGCACTACCTGCCGACTGGTGCTGACATCTCAAGCGGCAACGGACTAGCATCATGATGTCATGCGAACCACACTCACGCTGGACGACGCTCTGGACCGCCGGGTGCGGCGACTGGCGGCGCGGCGAGGGCAGTCCTACCGGGAGGCTGTGAATGCTGTCCTCCGAGAGGGCCTGCAGGTCCTCGAGCGGACGCCTTCCCCCCAGCCCTACGAGACTCAGGCGCACTCGCTGGGGACCCTGCCGGGTGTGGACTACGACAAGGTGGGGCAACTCGCCGACGAGCTGGACGACAGGTCCCGTCTCTGAGCCGCAGTGAGTTCGGTCCCCACCCCACTGCCCAGTTACCCATTGCTTTCGCGGTCGCGGAGCTGCGCCATTCGTGCTAGGGTTCGAGAACTTTTGCTCTCGGAGGCTAAAGCATGAACCGTCCTCTCTCGGCCGCGCTGGTGGCGATTCTCCCTCTTCTCGCTTCGTCGGGCGCCAGGGCTGGCGACTGGCGCGACAAGGTCGACCCCTGGCTCCTCGACAAGATGGGCACCAGCCCCGCCGAGTTCATCGTGCTCCTTCGCGACCAGGCCGACCTGAGGCCGGCCCGCGCGCTCCTGAGCAAGCAGGAGAAGGGACGGCTCGTCTACGAGACGCTGCGCAAGACCGCCGAGACCACCCAGGCCCCCGTCCTGGCGACGCTGCGCGCCCAGAAGGTGGAACATCGCGCCTACTGGGTGGCCAACATGATCTGGGTCAAGGGGGAGCGAGCGGTCGTCGAGGCGATGGCCATGCGGGACGACGTGGCCCGGGTCTACGCCAACCCCAAGGTCCGCTTCGCCGAGCCGCGTCTCGCAGCCGGGCTGCGATCGCCTGACGCCATCGAGTGGAACATCACCAAAGTGAAGGCCGACCAGGCCTGGGCGCTCGGGTATCGAGGTTCGGGGGCGGTGATCGCAGGCCAGGACACGGGCTACGACTGGGACCACCCGGCACTCCAAGGCAAGTACCGGGGCTGGAGCGGGTCGTCGGCCAACCACAACTACAACTGGCACGACTCCATCCACTCCGGCGGCGGTTCCTGCGGCGCCAACTCGACCCAGCCCTGCGACGACAACGGCCACGGCACTCACACCATGGGCACCATGGCGGGCGACGACGGGGGCAACAATCAGATCGGCATGGCGCCCGACGCCAAGTGGATCGGCTGCCGCAACATGGACCAGGGCGACGGGACCCCCGCCACCTACAGCGAGTGCTTCCAGTTCTTCCTGGCGCCTACCGACTTGACGGGAGCCAATCCAAACCCCGCCCTGGCCCCCGACGTCATCAACAACTCCTGGGGCTGTCCTCCCAGCGAGGGGTGCACCGACCCCAACGTCCTCCGCACCATCGTGGAGAACACCCGAGCCGCCGGCATCGTGCCGGTGGTCTCGGCCGGCAACAGCGGATCCTCGTGCAGCACCGTGGTGGACCCGGCGGCCATCTACGACGCTTCGTTCTCGGTCGGGTCGACCACCTCATCGGACGCCGTCTCCAGCTTCAGCAGCCGCGGCCCCGTGACCATCGACAGTAGCAACCGCTTGAAGCCGGACATCTCCGCGCCGGGGTCCGGCGTGCGCTCCAGCCTCCCGGGTACCGGCTATGGGAGCATGAGCGGCACCAGCATGGCCGGTCCCCACGTCGCCGGGCTGGTCGCCCTCGTGATCTCCGCCAACAACAACCTGGCGGGCCGGGTGGGCCAGATCGAGCGCATCGTTCGGCGCACAGCGTTCACGGGGATCACCACCGTGCAGACCTGCGGCGGGACGCCCACCAGCCAGATCCCCAACAACACGTTCGGCTACGGCCGCATCGACGCGCTGGCGGCCACCCAGGCCGCCGCCGACTGGATCTTCGCCGACGGCTTCGACCCGGACATCTGAACGCGGCGCCCGAAGTGGATTCGGTCGCCGCTCTTGG
>DATECU010000160.1:0-3402 GCA_035286745.1 Vicinamibacteria bacterium
CGCGCGTCGCCGTCGGCGGCCTTGGCCAGGAAGTCGAGAGCCTCCTCGCTCACCTGGGCCCCGCTGCTGCCCAGGCCCCGATCGAGATCGCCGAGCGCCCGCTGCATCAGGAGCACCAGCTGCTCTGCGTCTAGCGGTTTGAGTACCACGATCCGGCAGCGTGAGAGCAGCGCCGCGTTCACCTCGAAAGAGGGGTTCTCGGTGGTGGCCCCGATCAACACCACGTCCCCCGACTCCACGTGGCCCAGCAGGGCATCCTGCTGGGCCTTGTTGTAGCGGTGGATCTCGTCGATGAAGACGATGGTCCGGCGCTGCTCGCGCTTGCGCCTGGCCTCGGCGTCCTTCAGCACCTCCCTGAGCTCCTTGACCCCGGAGAGCACGGCGCTCATGGCCTCGAAGTGGTGGCGGGTGCGGCGGCGGACGACGTGGGCCAGCGTGGTCTTGCCGGATCCGGGGGGCCCCCACAGGATCATGGAGCGCAGGTAGTCGGTCTCGATGGCGCGGCGCAGCGGCTTGCCGGTCCCCAGCACCTCCTCCTGCCCCAGGATCTCCTCCAGGGTCCGCGGCCGAATCCGATCGGCCAAAGGAGCGTCGGGGCGCGGCGCATCGTCGAGCGGCTTCTCCGGGGTGGGAAAGAGCAGGCCCGAGCCGCCATCGTGAGAACTCATTGCGACAGGGTACCCCGAAAAGAAGGTCGTGGGGCGGCTGGGGTGGTGAGCCCCAAGACCGAGTGCGGCGGCAGGTGCGAGCGACCTAACGTATAGAACCGCGCTGGCGAGCCGCTTGGTAGAGCAGCAGGGCGGCGGCGACACCCACATTCAGGCTCTCCACCGCTCCGGCCATGGGGATGCGCACCGAGAGCGCGGCCCGGCGACGGGCTTCGGCGGGCAGGCCCGAGCCCTCGGAGCCCAGGAGGATCGCGATCGGCCCGCGGTAGTCCGCCTGGTCGAACGCCAGCCGCCCCTCGCCGTCCGCCGCCAGCACGCGCACGCCCCGCGTCGCCAGCAGGTCCAGGGCTTCGGCCACGGGCATCCGGCGCAGGTGCGGCAATCGAAAGGCGCTGCCCATGGAGCCGCGGAGCGCCTTCCACGAGAAGGGATCGGCGCAGCCCTCGGTGAGAAGGGCGCCGGTGGCGCCGGCGGCTTCGGCGGTGCGGAGCAGGCCCCCCAGGTTGCCGGGGTTCTGCACGCCGACCGCGACCAAGAGCAACGGGGCGGCGGTCCCCAAGACCGCGCTCTCCTCGAACTGGGGGCGGCCCGCCACCGCCACGATGCCTTGACTGGCCTCCGCGGGAGAGAGAGCCGGGAAGACGCCGCTCTCGACCACCCGCACCGGGATGCCCCGAAGGCGCAGCTCGGCGGCTAGCGCGTGGCCGCTATCGAAGCTCGGGGTGACGGCGACCTCTTCCAACCGCAGCCCGGCACCAAGCGCCTCACGCACCAGCTTCTCGCCCTCGATCAGGGCGAGCCGGGGATCGCCCTCTGAAGCCAGCGCCCGAAGGCGTTTGACGAGAGGGTTGGCGCGCGAGCGGATGGTTTCCGGGACCCCGGCCATGAGGGCCGTGATAATATCAGCGTTTTCCGGCCAGGAGTTTTCGGGGTTTCGAGGGTTGTTATGGACGAGATCAAGAAGCGCCTCCAAGAGGAAATCCGCACCCTCGACTACGAGCTCAAGGTGCTGCTGCCGAAGGAGATCCTGAAGGCCCGAGAGCACGGGGACCTGCGTGAGAACTCCGAGTACAAGGCCGCCAAGGAGCGCCAGAGCTTCCTGCAGGCCCGGCTGGGTCAACTCCACACCCGCCTGGCGGCGCTGGGGCTCGTCAACCTGGACAAGATCCCGCGCGGCAAGGTGGGCCTGGGTTCAACGGTGACCCTGCGGCATACCGAGACCGACGAGCTGGTGGTCTACGAGATGGTCACCCCCGAGGACTCGGACCCCAACATCGGCCGCATCTCGGTGTCGTCTCCAATCGGTAGGTGTCTGCTCAATCACGAAGAGGGCGACACCCTGGAGATCAAAGTCCCCGCGGGAAGCAAGGAGTACGAGCTCACCAAGCTGGTCACCATCCACGACCAGGTGAAGGACAGCGGGGCCGAGGTGGCTTCCGATGCCGCCGAGGTCTGACCCTCGCCGGGCGTGAGCCAGCCCCGCTTCATCCATCTCGATTCCGCGGGAGGCTGGGACGCGCTGCTGGCCCAGGTACCCTCCGCGGCGGGTGTGGGCCAGTTCCTGGTCGAGGGCGGCAAGAGCCTGCTCATTGGCCGCGCCTCCAACCTGAAGCGCTGGGCCGCCTCCCACCTGGGAGCCACTCCGTCAGCGAAGGGCGCGCGCCCCCGCACCGATCTCCGGCCGCTGGCGCGCGGGCTGCGCCTTGCCCGCTCGACCTCGGCCTTCCACCAACTGTGGCTCTTCGAACGGCTGATGGCCACCCAGCTCGCGCTCTCGAAGCGGCGCGATCTGAAGCCGCCGGCCTACCTGCACCTCGACCCCGGGGAGCGCTTTCCGCGGCTCTCGGTTCGCTCCTCGCCGGCGAACGATTCCCAACTCTTCGGCCCCTTCCGCGACAACCAGGGCGCGCTCCGGGTCGCCGCCGCCGTCGCCAAACGCTTCCGCCTGCGGCCCTGCGACCTCGGCTTCGAGCCCCACCCCGAGCTCCCCCTGGGCCTGCGCTGCATCCATGCCCAGGTGGCGAGCTGCGCCGCCCCTTGCTTGATGCGGGTGAGCGAAGCCGAGTATCGTGCCCGGGCGGAGCAGGCCGCCGAGCTGCTAGCCAACCCGGACTGCCGCGAGGAGGAGTGGGGGAGTCTGCTTCCCCCGTGGGTGGGCGCGCCCGAGGCCCGGGGGCTGGTGGTCGAGCCGGTTGGAAGCCGTCTCGAGGTCTACCCGATCCTGGGCGGCGCGGTGCTGGACAGCGAGATCCGCGGCCTTGTCGCCTCAGAGTTAGGCGAATGCCTAGGGCGAACGGTCTGGGCTCTCCCCAAGGACGCAGGCGACGATCGGCCCTGGCTTCAACCCTGGCTCAGAGCCCGCAAGCGCAGCGGCCTCTTCCTGCCCCTGGCCGAGGGTGCTGGCCCGGCGGCCGACGCCGACCGGGTGCTGTCGGCGCTCTCGGGCGCCCCGGTGGTTCCGGCGACCGAGTGATGGTGTAATGAGCCCGCCTCCATGAGCGACTACGTCCCCAAGCGACGCACCGCCGTGGTCCTCGCCGGCAGCGGCACCTCGGGCGCCTACCTCGCGGGCGTGCTGAAAGCCCTGGATGAGAGCGGGACCAAGGTGGATCTCTTGGTCGGCTCCGGATCCGGGGCCATCGCCGCCGCCTACGGGGCGGTGGCCGGCGGGCCGAAGCTGTACGGTCCCGGGGGCTTCTGGGACGGTATCTCGACCGCTGCGGTGCTGCGCCTG
>DATECU010000161.1:0-3276 GCA_035286745.1 Vicinamibacteria bacterium
GCGCCGTCCGCGAGCGCGGGATCGTGATCGCCTCCGGCCTGATGGCCGGGGGTGCCCTGGGCGGCGTGTTTGGCGCGGCACTGCGACTGCTGCCCTCGTCCGACAAGCCCCTGTGGGGCTGGCTCTACTACGACCCGAAGATGATTGGATCGTTGATCCCGGCAGTTGAGCGGTTCCACCAGAATGTTGGTGCGGCCGAGACCGTCTCTGCGCTCTTCTTCATCGGCCTCTGCCTCTACGTCTGGTTCCGTTCGGTGCAGAAGCCGAAGGTGGCCTGAGTGACGAGCCTCGACGACCTCCTGGCCGAGGCGGTGCTGGGGATCGACACCCTGTGGGGCGGCGACGTCATGAATCCGTCGGGAACCGGCCGCTTCATCGCCGACTCCTGGTTCTCCGACCGGGCGCTCCCCCAGGCCTACACCCACCAGACAGCGGCCCGTGTGCGCGGGACCGGCGGCGTCTCGGCCAAGCAGCCGGACCAGGCGGCCATCGACGCCTACTTGAAGGCGGTAGACGTGCACGGGGCCATCGAGGCGGTGGCGGGTGGGGCCCGGTCGCTGGGCGGGCTGCGCGGCGCCTACCTCGAGAGCCTGGCTCTCTGCTTCGAGGTGATGTGGGATCTGGTGAAGGAGATCCTGGGCCGCGGCGATCCCGTCCCCTACGAGCGCGCGGTCCGCGCCTCCACCGGCGCCCCGCCCACACCCTCGGATCCCGACGCCAAACGGAGGCTGGTGGCCGGGCTGCTGCGGGAGGCGGGGTTCCCCATCGACAGCGCCGCCGACATGGTCTCCGCGGCCGATGCCTGGCGGCGCCGGCACGCGGTGGCCGCGGACCAGATCCCGGCGCTGGCCGCGTCCTGCATTGCGGCGCTCGACGGCCTCACCGAACGCCATCTGGTGCCACACCTCCCGGAGGCTCTGGCCCTGGTCCCCCGTGCCAACATCCGGTTCCTGCCCATCAAGGACGCCTGGTTCTCGGGTTCCATGAACTACCTGGGGCGGGCTCGCACTCCCCAGGGCCGACCCGAGTTCGAAGCCACCTACGAGATCAACGCCTCGCTCCAGATCTCGGAACCCGAGTTCCGCCATCTGGTCAGCCACGAGGTGGTGCCCGGCCACGTCACCACCTTTGCCATCCTGCAAGACCTCTTCTGGCGCGGTGAGGTGGGCTTCGAGGCCTCGGTCCTCACCATGAACACCCGGGGGGCGGCGCTCTTCGAGGGGATCGCCAACAACGCCATCCTGATCGCCCACGGCGTGACCGAGGTGAAGGACCTGCCCGATCCCGACCTGCAGATCGGCGTCATCCTGGCCCTGCTCCAAGACGACGCCAAGAACGAGGCGTCGTACCTGACCTGGCAGGAGGGGGTGCCCCAAGAGGAGGTAGCACGACGGCTGCGCATGGGGTTCCTGGTGTCGGAGGAGCGAGCCGACAAGCTCTCCGGCGCGTGGGGCCGGCACCCGCTGCTGGGGCGCATGCACCTGCCCGCCTACCGGGCGGGGACCGAGGCGGTGGCCCGCCTACGGCGCCATCATCCGCCCGAAACCGTGCTTCCCGCCCTCTACGGCTGCCGCGGTCTGGTCGACGTGGTGACGCTGAATGGCCTGCTGGATAGCGGGATTGCGTAACGGAAGCGGTCAGCGGGCGCCCGAACGGCACGAGCAGCCCCTCGTCAGGACGGGCTAGTCGCAGCCAACGGCGACGGCCAAGGCCCGGCAGACTTCACGCATCTTCTCCGGCTTCACCTCTCCGACGTAGCCGGCCAGCCGCGCCCTTTCTACGGTCTGCACGTGGTCGAGGTTGATAGCCGACTCCTGCTTCAGGCCTTCCGCTGTGCCCACCACAACCTCGCTGGGGGCCCCTCGGATGGTCGACGTGATGGGGGCAACCATGACCGTGTGGAGAAGGCCGATCACCTCCGGACGTGTCAGGATCAACACCGGCCTCTTCTTGTCCGGGGCCTTGAACCGATAGGCCCAGATCTCCCCGCGATTCACTTCTCGGGGGGCCATGCGCCCTCGTCTTCCCAGCCTGCGAACTCAGCCCCCAGACCTCCGTCGACCGCATAGGCCCTTCTGTAGGACTCCGCGATGCGGCGATCACGGGAGCGTCGTAGGTACTCCGCTGCCGCTCGCCGCAGCACTTCGGATCGGCCGAGCCTGCGCACCTCCCCATCGCGGTCCAGGCGCTGCAAGAGCCGCTCGTCGAACATCACCTGTATGGCTTTCATGTGGATGGGTTACCACCAGGGGAACTGTGGAACTTGAGCTAGCCCCGGCCGGCGCTGGCGCCGAGGTGCCACGCCGCGCCCCGACGCTCGGCAAGCCCGGGGCGGTAGCCGTCATCCGTCGCCGACTGCTGAGTGCTGACTGCTGATCGCTGTCCGCTGGTAACTTCGCCCCCCTGGTCCCTTCGGCCTACGAACCCCTGGTCCTTCAGGCTCTGGTGACTTTCTCAACAGCATGCTCTAACTTGGAAGCGGAGTAGGTGTAAGTGCCGCTCGGCCAGGTCGCGTTCCGCCGTCGCCTCAGCGTTCGCCTCACCGCAGCCATGGTGGCGCTGGTGGGCGTGGCTTTCGCCGGCTTCGTCCTGTTGGCGCTGCGCGCCCAGCGGGCACGCCTGGAGGCGGAGGCGGTCCGTGGTGCCGCCCTGCTCTCCGACACCATCAGGGCCAGCGGCCTCGAGCACATGCTGGAAGACCGGCGGAGCGAGGCCTATGCCCTGATGGACACCATCGGCAAGCAGGAGGGGATCGAAAAGGTCCGGATCTTCAACAAAGAGGGCCGGATCACCTTCTCCACCCAGCGGGCCGAGATCGGCAGCCTGGTCGACAAGCGCGCCGAGTCCTGCTACGCCTGCCATGCGGCGGGCCAGCCCCTGGTGCGGCTGGCCCTGCCTTCGCGCAGCCGCATCTACACCGCCACCAGCAACCACCGGGTGCTGGCCATGGTGACCCCGGTCTACAACGAGCCTCGTTGCTCGGACGCCGCCTGCCACGCCCATCCCCCCGAACAGCAAGTGTTAGGTGTGGTGGACGTCGGGGTCTCGCTGGCGGCCATCGACAGCAGCCTGAAGAGCTTGACCGGGCGCACCATCGGCCTGGCCCTGGCCGCCCTGCTGGCGATCGCTCTGGGTGTCGTCTTCTTCGCCGACCGGGTGGTGATGCGGCCGCTCTTGAGCCTGCTGGAGGGCATTCGGCGCATCGCCCAGGGGGACCTCGCCTACCGGATCGTGGCGGGCGCTCCCGACGAGTTGGGGCTTCTGGCCGAGTCCTTC
>DATECU010000162.1:0-3478 GCA_035286745.1 Vicinamibacteria bacterium
CTCCCCCCAAGCCCCCAGCCGCGCCGGCCGCGCCGGCCGTTGCTGCCGCGGGCCCGCTTCGCAACGGCTCCTTCGAGGCCGGACTTCCGCCCTGGACCGTCGAGGGCCAAGGCACGGTCGCCGTCGAGCCCAAGCGGGGCAAGGTCCTCGAGTTGGGCGCTCCTTCCGGAACCGCCGCCGCCAGCCAACGCTTCGACCTCGAGCTCGGCGAGTGGCCCTCCGCCCAGCTCAGCCTCGACTACCGCGTGCTGTCGGGCGAACCCCAGATCCGCATCCAGATCACCTACGCCGACGGCCAGGGCAAGCAGCGCACCTCCACCGTCGAGGTCAGCGCCGGCGAGGGAACCGTCGGCTGGTCAAGCTGGCAGACCGAGATCACCACGCTGCGGCCGCGCCCGGTGCGGATCCGGGGCCTTCGCCCGGTGGTCGAGAGCGGCACCGTGCGCTTCGACAACCTGGCGCTCACTCTGAAGTAGGCATGAGCCAGAAGCCGGCCCGAAGGCTCTCCCACCGCCGTCTCTACGAGGGCAGGGTCCTGGCCCTGGACCTCGACGAAGTCGAGGAGCCGGGAGGCATTCGCGCCCAACGCGAGGTGGTGCGCCATCCGGGCTCGGTCGCCGTTCTGGCGGTGGACGACCGGGGGTGTGCCGTGCTGGTCCGCCAGTATCGTTATCCGGTCGATGAGGAGGTGTGGGAGCTGCCCGCCGGCCGCCTGGACCCGGGCGAGAGCCCCGAGCAGGCCGCCCGTCGCGAGCTGGAAGAGGAGGTGGGCCTCCGGCCCCGCGTCCTCGAGAGGATCGCCTTCTTCTACACTACCCCCGGCTTCTGTGATGAGGCCATGCACCTGTTCCGGGCCAGCGGCCTTACCCGGGTGCCGCCGCGCCCCGAGGCCGACGAGAAGCTCGAGATCCGCTGGTTCTCTTTCCACGAATTGGGGCGCATGATGGAGTCGGGCGACCTCCGGGAGGGCAAGACGCTGCTAGCCCTGCTGCTGGAGGAACGCCGCTTGCGGGAGGTCTCGCTATGAAGGAGCGACGCGCCAGCCCTCGGCGGACTTTGCCTTACGTGCGCAGCGGGGTGCTGCGAGTGGCCGAGCGGAACCACATCGTGGCCATCACCGATCTGTCGGTGGAGGGCGCCTTCCTGTCGGCCCGGCCCCAACTCCCCGCCGGCGCGCCCCTGCGTCTGGCCCTCATTCTGCCTAACGTCATGCGCGAGGTCTCGGTGGACTGCGAGCTGGTCTGGCAGAGCGAGCGCTTCGATCCCGATTCCGGCCGGCCCGCCGGGCTGGCGGTGAAGTTCTGTGGCGTGGAGCCCGAGGTTCAGGCCGCCCTCTCCGCCTACACCAGCAGGGTTTTCCGCCCGGATCCGCCGGAACGGGTAGAGTACCGGCTGCTTGAGCGCCCAGCCCTCGACCCCGAGGAGCTGACGCTTCTCGGCCAGGAAGGCTGGGAGTTGGCGACCACCCTCCCCTGGCCGCCCGGCCTGAAGCTGGTGTTTCTGAGGCGGCAGTAACTCCAGCGATCAGCAGTCAGCAATCAGCGCTCAGCAACGCACAGCGGACAAGCACGATCCCTCGCGGGGCAGGACCTGTCTTCTGGGCCTTGCGAGCCGGCCCGGTCTGGCTGGCCCGTCGTACCCCTCGGGCTGCTGCCGTAGCTGACTGCTGAGCGCTGACCGCTGATCGCTACCGACCTGGCCGGGTAGCTAGACCCGCTCTTCCATCAGCACCACGTACTGGATGTTGACCCAGGGGATCAGCACCTGGCTCACCACCGTCTCCACGTTGCCACCCTCGGCCACGGTTCGCTGGGTCTCGAACACCAGACCTACCGCGTCCGAGTGGAGAACGGTACAGCCCTGGTACACGGTGTGGGCGGTGCCAATCTCCTTGATCTTGACGCCTACGTGGAGTGCGCTCCCGGTCATGGCAGCCTCAGTCGTAGTACTCGAGGCCCAGATGGGTGATCAGCTCTTCGCCGCGCAGGTGGCGCAGCGTGTTCTTGAGCTTCATGAGCTGGATGAAGATGTCGTGCTCGGGGTAGAGGCCGGGTGCGGTCTGCGGGCTCTTGAAGTAGAACGAGAGCCACTCCTGGATACCGCTCATGCCGGCGCGGGAGGCCAGGTCGGAAAACAGGGCCAGATCGAGAACGATGGGGGCGGCCAGGATGGAGTCCCGGCACAGGAAGTCCACCTTGATCTGCATCGGGTAGCCCATCCACCCGAAGATGTCGATGTTGTCCCAGCCTTCCTTGTTGTCGCCTCGAGGCGGGTAGTAGTTGATGCGCACCACGTGGTGGATCTTGCCGTAGAGATCGGGGTAGAGGTGAGGCTGCAGGATGTGCTCCAGCACCCCCAGCTTGGAGACTTCCTTGCTCTTGAAGGACTCCGGATCGTCCAGCACCTCACCATCGCGGTTGCCCAGGATGTTGGTGGAGAACCAGCCGTTCATCCCCAGCAAGCGCGCCTTGAAGCCCGGCGCCAGAATGGTCTTCATCAACGTCTGCCCGGTCTTGAAGTCCTTCCCTCCGATAGGCGTACCCGTCTTCTTCGCCAGCTCCAGCATGGCTCCGAAATCGCCCGAGAGGTTGGGGGCGCCGTTGCAGTAGGGAATGCCGGCCTTGATGGCGCAGTAGGCGTAGATCATCGAAGGCAGGATGTCGGGGTGGCTCTCTTCCAGACCGCGCTCGAACTTGGCGAGCGTCGAGTGAACCTCGCCGGCCTCGCGGTAGACCTCGGTCGAGCCGCACCACACCATCACCAGGCGGTCGAGCCCCTTCTCTTTCTTGAAGCGCTCGATGTCGGCCGAGACCTGGTCGGCCAGGTCGCGCTTGCTCTTCCCGGTCTTGACGTTGGGGCCGCTCAGCTTCTTGACGTACTGGGGGTCGAAGACCGCGGGCCAGGGTTTGATGCCGTCGAGGAAACCCTTGAGCGGCTCCAGGTGCGCGCTCTCCAGCACGCCCGCCTTCCTGGCTGCCTCGTAGGCGCTGTCGGGATAGACGTCCCAACCCCCGAACTCGATGTCTTCCAGACGGGCCAGCGGCACGAACTCCTTGACCAGCGGGGAGCGATTGTCGGTGCGCTTTCCCAGCCGGATGGTGCCCATCTGGGTCAGGCTGCCGATCGGGCGCGAGAGTCCCCTGCGAATCGCCTCCACCCCGGCAATGAAGGTGGTCGCCACCGCCCCCATCCCCGGCAGCAGGATCCCGAGCTTGCCCGCTGCGGGCGCGATCTCGCGGCCCTTCCCCGTCGTCGTCATGTGACCTGTCCCTTCTGGCCGGTCCGGCGGCCCCATCGCAAAGTGGGGATCCTACCACAGCACCGCTCCCGGCCGCTGGAGCGGCGGGCCGCGGCAGCGATTCCGCATCTTCTCGGAGGACAGTGTGCCGACTGGGTTTCGAGGGACTGAGCATTCGCTTGAGGCCACTGGTCTAGGGCGACGCAATCCGCGGGCTGGCCAGGGCCAAGGCCTGGGCCG
>DATECU010000163.1:0-19941 GCA_035286745.1 Vicinamibacteria bacterium
CAGCCCGCCGCAATCCCTCAAGCCACGCCGAATGATCTCAAGGCCCCCGTCCGCCTGCACCCTGGTGACCGTGCCCTCGGCGGAGTCGCTCGCCAGGTAGAAGCCCTTGATCTTGAGCACGCTCTCGAAGCGACCCCGGACCGAAGGCCCAATCCTCTTCACTCGCCCGGTTCCGACGTTCACCGCATCCAGGTGCCCCAGACCCTTGGTGGCGAGGGTCTTCGCGTCGCTCACGGGGCCCCGACTCGCGACCAAGAGCACCTCCCCGTCGAGGAAGAGACCGGCCGGCCCCTCCAGGCCTTCGCATCCGCGGAGGCGGGAGGAGCGCCCGTCCTTCTCGACCCTGTGGATCGCGTTGGACAGCATGTCCGACACATAGGCCTCGCCCTCGGCACTCACGGCGATGCCCGCGAGCAAGCGCGCCCCCTTGATCCTGTGCCGCGCGACGATCGCGGCTTTGGGAGCGTCCACCACCACCACCTCGTCGCTATCGGCCACGTAGAGCAGATCCCCAACCGCTGCCAACGCTCTCGGTGCCCGAAAGCCCGCGAGCCACCGAGGCTGGGCGCGCTTGTCACGGCGATCCAGTCGGGCGAGCCACCCCCCGGCCTCCGTCTGCGAGCCCAGGTCCGCCACGTACCAGGAATCGGTGGCGGGGTGCCAGGCGGTGGCCGAGGGGCGCTCCAGCGGGACCTGTGCCCATGCACCGGCGGCTAGGCCCAGGATCAGAGATCCGAAGAGAAGGCGATCGAAGCGAAGCGTCATGGACACCTCCTGAGAATCATCCTCTTTGGGGATGGAACCCGCGCCTGCATTGATGTATCCTACCGGTCTTTCACTGCTTTGAGGCGAAGTGAGCCCGCGCACTTGACATCGGCGGCTCTTCGGTCTAGCTTTGGTTCACCTTGGGGCGACCCCCCAAATCTCGGAGGTGGGTATGACAAAGCGTCTCTTGATCGTGGCGGCTCTGGTGGCCGCTCCCATGTGGGCGGAGGCTCAAACCTGCGGCGCCTGGAGCGTCTGCTCCGCGAGCGCGGATTTGGCTGTCACCAGCGGGGCAGCCTTCCCCCCGAGTTCCTATGGCCTGGCAATCACGGTCAATGATGCTTCTGAGGTCATCCTGGTTCGCGACAACAACCCCGCGAACGAGGCGAGCTATTGGGGGCGGTTCTACTTCAACCCCAACAACGAAGCGCTCGTGATTGGCAACCGCCAGCGGATCTTCATGATCCAGGACAGCAGCAACACTCGTCTGGCCGTCGTGGTCTTTCGCAAGGTGGCCGGCGGACTCAGCCTGCTGGCCCGGGTGTGGAACGGAACCACCACCACCGACAACGCCGCAGGCATTATCACGAACGCCTGGCACTACGTCACTCTCCATTGGGTGAAGGCGACGACACCATCGGGCACCGACGGGATATTCCAGCTGTATGTGGATGGTACCCAGATGGTCAACTTGACCAACCTGGCCACAGGCGGTTCTCCCGGCGTCGACTACGCGAGGATGGGCGTTTTGGACCCGCTTCAGTATAACGGTACGGCCTACACCCTCTACTTCGACGAGGTCGAGGAGCGTCGCCAGACCAATCCCGGCGCCTACGTTCCTTAGGTCGGACGCCAGGGCCGAGTCGTCCGCGTCTCGCCCACCCTCCGATTGAGCCGACCACACCGGCGGTCCCCAGGGGCCGCCGGTGTGTATCTTGGCCCACTCAGCCCCCCCAGCCACGCAGGCGGCGGCTACTGCTCTCTCGGCTACTGCTCTCTCAGCAGATCAAGGCCCACAACAGCAGCGAACGTCAGAAGCGAAAGGGCCATACCGAGCGCCCGATGCCGTCCGCTCGGCCCCAGCTCGCGCGTGATCAGCGGACCGGTGTAGAGCGCCAGGAAAGGGAGCAACGGGACGCGAAACCGGTGGTTGGCGTTGGCCAGCACGTGCAGTCCCCAAGTGAAGAGGAAGTAGGCCACGACCAAGCACTTCAGCGGGTCCGCACGCACTCGCCACAGGGCGATGATCGCCAGGACCATACTCACAACGTAGAAGCTGGCCTCGACGGCCACCAACCGGGACGCCGGGTCACGCGCCCCGGGAGCCAGCCAACCAGCCCTCAGGAACTTCTCGAGCTGGCCGCGGGGCCTGAAGAGTTGATAGCTGTTGCGCACCATCTTGCGGAGGATCCAAGCAGGCTGCTCCCGGGCGACCGCCTGCAGGGCCACGCTGCGAGCGTACTGCTCCCGCTCCCGTTCGTCAGCAATGGCCAGATAGCGCTCCACCAGGGTCGCATCCGAAACCGGACCGAGGAAGAGGCTCTTCTCTGGAAGCAGGTTGCCTTGGGCTACCGGAAGCCACCGAATCGTGGAGACAAGGACGACCCTGCCTTGCAGGGAGTAGTTTCTCGCCGTCCACGGCAGCACCGTCACCAGCACGCCCCCTAGCAGCAAGCCGCCAGGCTGCCACCGTCCTCGATGGCGGCTGGCCGGCCGCGTCCAGAGCCAGAGCACCACCAGAGGCACGAAGTAGAGCACAACCTCCCGGGTGAGCGCAGCCAGGCCGAAAGCAACTCCCGCTAGGCCCAACCACCCGGCATGCCCAGTGTGATGCCGATGCAGGCTCCAAAAGGCCAGCACCAGAAGCGCGATGTACAGCGGCTCTGACCAGAAGAAGAGCCCGTAGTGGACCAGGGTGGGATGCACCGCACACAGCACCCCAGACACCACACCCGCCCTCGGTCCGTAAGCGCGCCGGGCCCAGTCGAAGACCAGGAGGGCCGCCAGCAGCAACAGGCCGGACTGGACCAGCCGACCCAGGGGGAGGTTGGGTTCTCCGCCTAAGGCCCGCCACACCAGCGACAGCAGGAAGGGCCACGCTGGGGGACGCGCCGAGCCCGGGTAGCCGTCCCCTCGGACGAGCGATTGGGCGGCGTCAACGTAGTAGACCTCGTCCCCTTGCAGCAGGGGCGGCGCACCCAGGGTCGGGAGGACAGCCAAGCGAGCGCCCACGCCGGCGAGCAGGACAACGCCGGCAAGAGCCACCGGGCTCCGCCAGAGACCAGTCATGCGGTCAGGGCTCTTGCCGGACGACGGTGGCGAAGTCGCGCCACTCGCGGCCAGCGGCATCGAACCAGCGGGCTTCCACCCACGGCTCGGCATCGACAAGAAGCTGGAAGTCATCCGGGTCTGCTGACACCACAGGTCGGTCGAACTCGAAGACAGCGCGGCCTTCCGCGAATCGATAGGCGGTCACCACTGCATAGAACGTCTCACCCCGGATCCGCAGCCGGGCCACCAAACCCACAGCCTCCTCGCCTGCCCGGTTCCTGGCCGGGTTCGTCGCGGCAGCAACCTCGACCGAACTCGCCGTCCTTCTCTTCACACCGAGTGCCGCCGTGCTTCGCAGAGCCTCCTGCCCGGGGTGGAAGTAGAGACGAAGGAACCCCTCGAACTTGTCGAGCCCTCCCCGGAACACGTCGTCGATGGGGTCCCGCGGGCTGATGTCGGGTTGATGTCCAGCGAGCAGCCGTCCGCCCCCCAAGACGTCACCCGGGGAGAAGGTCCCATTTGGGATCCGCAAAGGGCGATGCCCGGTACCCCCTCCCGCCAGCAGCGTGGGACCCACCTGGAACTGGTACAGGTTCCTTCGCAGCTTGACCAGTGCCGGCGAGTGCCCGTCCCCGTGGACCCACAGGACCAGCTTCCCGGTGCTCTCGATGGCCGCCAGGATCTCGTCCAGCTCGGTGGCGAAGTCCAGGCCCGACTCGCGACCCTCCCAGTAGCGGTCCGAATCCTGAAACTTGACGCTGTGGAGCGGATAGCCCGCGGCCACCACCAGGATTCTCGCCGTCGAGTTGCGGAGCGCCGCCAGAAAGGCGGCCTTCTGCGTGGGCCCCAGCCAACTGCGAACCCGATCGGTGGTCTCGGTGGCGCCGTGCGAGCGGTCGCCGAAAACAGACAACGAGTTGTCACCGGGGTCCCACGCATAGCGTGAGTGGTCGGTATCGCGGTTGGCGTGCCGGTCCCGATCTCGGGTCTGGTAGGGATCGCCTCGGTAGGATGTCGTATCGAGAACGAAGAACTCGACGTAGGGATAGGGCGCCAGCGCGTGGTAGTGGCCCGGAACCGCATAGGGCGTCCCCATGACGCTCTCGCCCCGATCGCCGCGCGCCAGCATGCCCAGACGATCCTCGAAGTCGGGGCCCCATCCCCAGTGGTTCCACCAGGAGGAGACCGAGCGGTCGTACTGTTGCACCCGGTCCCCAAGGGTAGCTGCCGCACGGCTGGCTGCCGAACCGTACTCCTGGTGATGCCAGTTGAGGTTGAAGTTGTCCGAGATTTCGTGGTCACTGATGGTGGCCAGGCCCAGGGAGTACCTGCGAAGGAACCGAGTCTGCGGCAGATCCCAGGAACCGAAGTTACGCCTCCAGAGGCCGCGCAGCATCTCGGCGTCTCGCTTATGTTCCACGGTTCGGCCGTCGAGGGATCCGGGGATTACGTCCCCGAGCTGCGCCCAGAACAGGGGTTCGGCGCTGGCGGCAGCGTCGAACGCGTTCAAGGCGTTGGCTGTCGGGGTGTCCGTGGTGTGTTGGTCGGCCAGGAACACCACCGTGAAGTCCGCGTTGCGGCCTTCGAGATCCGGAAAGGTCCGGAAGCTCAGGGCCTCTCCGGCTGCCCCCTGTCGACCGTCGATGAGCGGCACATAACGATATCTGGTTTGAGGTTTGAGGTCGTCGAGCCGAAGGTGAGCGACGAAATCCGTGCTGGCGTCAACCCGGGAAGAAGGTACGGCGATTCGCCTCTGTGCTTCCCCTTCGGCCACCACCTCCACGCCGGCCTGCCATGGCACGTCGCGACCGTCCCCCGATCGAGCGGCGAACAGGAAACGCGCCGAACGGCTGCCCACCGAACGGAGAATCGGGCCATACGCCAACGCCGGGAGCGCCCTCCAGTCCGGTTGGGGCGTGCGCAGGGGACCCAAGCGGCCGGTTCCCGCCTCGGTACCCCCTCGTCCCGCAGAGAAGGGCCAGGCGGCGAGCACCCGGTCGGCCCCCGGATGGGAGGGTCCGAGTCGACGATGGCGCCACGCCGCCACCGTATCGCCCGCGAGGCGAGTGTGAAAGAGGCGGGCCTCGTCGATCAAACCCGGGAACCCCGGCTTTCCAGCCTCGCCTCCGAAGCAAAGGCGCGCCCCAGAGCGGACGCGTACCAGGGTGGCGACGGCCGCCGAGCGTTCGCCAATGCCAGCGTCCCACAGGAGGAGCTGGGCGCGACCAGGTCCCAACTCGAGAGCGAAGTGCGTCCAAACCCTCGGCGCGACAGCGATCCCGGGAAGCGTGGTGACTTCCGCTCCGGCTCGAAGGCCTACTTGTCCGCCTGCGCCCAACGATAACGACACACCAACGTGCGTGACATCGGACAGCGCGAAGAACACGCCCGGACCCTCCGAGCGGAACCAGCCTTCCACGGTCAGAGGAGGCTGCAGCCGGGCGACCTTGGCCGCCTCGCTGACGGGGTCGGTGCACCAGGCCCCCCCCGGGGTAGCGACCGCGTAGTCGAGAATGGCCTCGCTGCCCGGAGATGAACCCACCGCGCTCACCTCCGAGGCCCCCAGGGCGCCGAGAAGGGCCGAGACGAGGACCGCCGAGCTGAGGACGGTTCGGAGCGTCGCCTTGCTACTCACGGGAGTGCCACCACCCGCTCGAGCCGGAGGGCTGCGCAATCCCGAAGCTCCGGTCCGACGTAAACGTAGTCCTTGGCCAACAGGCGCACCGCGAAATAGGGTCGCCGGAGTACGCTGGACGGGAGCGCCACCTCGAAGCGAAACGCCCCACTCCAGGGAACCGCGATGGTACCCACCTCTTCTTCGTCTGCCCACACCGTCACCGCGACGCCATCGATCTCGGGCCGGCCCAGCCCGCGTCCTTCCACCAGCAGACGGGTGCTGCTCCCGCGGGCCAAGACCATAGACGCGTAGACCGACGCGATGCCTTGCCGATCGATGCCGCAGTAGATCTGCGTCGCTTGCCTGAGATCGAGCCCGTTGGTGGCGATCTGCGAGAGCAAGCCAGCCCGCTGAGCGAGTTGCTCGCCCGAGGGCGCGCTCCTGGCCTCCCGTTCGCCCTCGGTCTTCAGGGTCTGGTAGAGCTCGCCGGCCTCGGGCCACGAACCCAGCCGGAGGTCAGGCAGCACGTTCTCTCCTTCGATCCAGCCGAAGAGGTAGCGAGCCACCGCCTCATTGCCCGCTCGGTTCCAGTGCAGGTTCTGCTCGCTGATGATGTGCTGGCGGGCGTTGGAGAAGCGATGCGGTAGGTAGCGGACCTCGGTTCCTCGGAGCTTCGGGATCAGCAGGTCGCGCGCTGTGCCCACCAGGTCCGACCACTTCACCAGCAGCAGGTATCGTCCCCCTTGGGCCCTGACGGCCTCCCCGAGTCGCAGAAGCGGCTCGGCCACCTCGTCGTAGCGGGCCCGGCTCTCAGCATCGACCCCCCAGAGAAGCGGTTGGATTCGCACCTTGGGGAAGCCGATATGCTGGGGATAATCCACGCTGATGATGGAATTGGCTCGTTCGCGACGCTGATCGGTGTAGGTGGCCGTCACCCCAAAGCCCCGGGCCGAGGAAGTGTCACCCAGGTCATTCGGCAGCACGAGATGAACGACCGCATCGGGCTGCAGTAGGGACACCTGCCGTCGCAGGTAGGTGGCTTCGGATTTGATGTTCCAACTGCTGACACCGAGTTGGAGGCACTCGATCTGCAGGCCGGGAGCCAGGGCTCGCTCCTTGAGCCAGGGTTCAAGGAAGACGCACGCTCTGTCGCTCTCATCCAAACCCAGGCCGAAAATGAAGGAGTCACCGAGAAGGACGACCCGTCTGGTGTTCTTCGGTTTGGGGAGGGCATAGTCGCGATCCCGCATGCCGTACCGGTTTGTTTGGATGCGACGACCATCGGTGAAGCGTCGCGTGCGACCGGGCACCAGCACTCGACCCACGTCAGGGTCGGGAAAGGTGTCGTGCAGTCCCTGCGACTGATCCACCAGCTCCTGAAGAGCCGTTCGACGAAGCTCAGGGTCGAGCAGAGCCTGTTCCAGACTCCGGTTGGGCGCCCGGAGGAGGAGAAACGCGACAACCAGGATCAGCCCCACGATCAGAAGCGCCTCCACAACGATGACCCAGAAGGCGCGCTCCAGCAGGCGTCGCGGCGGTGAGGTGGCCAAGGGCTGGTCCGTCACCGAACATACCCCAGACTTCGAAGCGTCTCCTGTAGGTCTTCGTTGATACGGGACTGGGGGCCCAACCGAAACGGGTGACGTGATCCCCAGCCGAGGAGGTCGCGGCGCAACCCTTCGGCAACGTGTGGGAAAGTGGCGCCAAGGTCGTGTCGCTCCTCCGGATCCTGGTCGATGCGGTAAAGCTCCTCCTGTGCCCCTAACGTGGTGAACTTCCAGGCCTCGGTTCGGACCCCCAGCCAGTCCAGCTCGGGGCGCACGGAGCGCACCAGCTCACCGGCCACCACCCGGATCTCCTCGGCGCGTTGCGGGCGGTTCCTGGCGGCTTCCTCGTGATAGAGCGGACGCTCGAAGTAGACCGCCTGCCGCCGGACCTGACCGAAGAGGGAATGGCCCCCGAACCCGGGCTGCCGAAGCCCTAGGAGGTCCAGGATGGAAGGGGCGATGTCGATGTTCTCCACCAGTCGGGCGTCTCGGGTGGCCGGGGCCACCCGGCCCGGAAAGCGGAAGATCAGCGGGACTCGCAGGGCGCCTTCGTACAGGCAGTCGGTATGATCGAAGAAGACGCCATGATCGAAGCACTCTCCGTGGTCCGCGGTCAGCACGACCAACGTGCGGTCGGTCAACCCACGCTGGTCCAGCTGCTCCAACAGCTTCCCGACCCAGAAGTCCTGGAATGAGACCTCGCCCTGGTAGAGGCGCTTCCCCTGGGCAAGGACCTCGGGTGGGAGCTCCCCGCTGCGCTTTCGCGCCATCTCGCGGAGGCGCGGCCACGAGAACTCGGCTTCCAGCTCGGGTGCGCCCTCGGCCGATAGGCGCCGGAATCCATCAGGAGGCGCGTAGGGCATATGAGGGTCGAAGAGGTGGAGCCACAGAAAGAACGGGCTTGCGGAGGCCCCCTCTCGCTCCAGGAAGAGAATGGCCCTGGGAACCGTTTGGTCGGCGGTGCTGGCGGCTCCATCTTGCGGGGCCCAGAACTCGTCCAACCCCTGGGCGGCCCCTGAGGAGCTGTCCAGCAGCTTGACAGAGACGAAACCAGCGGTTCGGTACCCGTGGGCCTTCAGGGCCTCGGGCAAGGTGAGGGCCTCCGTCTCCAAACGGGTGACGTTGTTGAGGACACCATGATCCCGCGGGTACTTCGAAGTCAGGATCGAGAAATGAGACGGCCTGGTTTGAGGCATGGGACAGAACGCGTTCTCGAAGAGAAGGCCTTCCCGCGCCAGGCGCTCAGTCGCCGGCGTGCCTGCAGCGTGCCCGCCGTAGGGTGAGAGGGCATCGGCTCTCAAGGTGTCCACGGTGATCAGCACCACGTTGGGCGGCCCTAGCGGCGCCACCCACAGCGCGCGCACCGCCAGAGCGCAGAGCCCAAGCAACGCAGCAAACGACACCGCGCGGGCGCTCGTGGGGCTCATCGGGCTCCGCTCCCTCGCTCACTCCGGATATCGTAGATGTCGACCCCGTACCCTCTTGGCGAGGTCTCTTCCCGGCGGGGAAAGCTCCCCAGGCCCTCCGCGCATCTTCCCTGGGGGAACTCCCGGTCGCACACCACGAAATCACACGAGGCCTCCCGGCCGATCCTCCGCAGCGTATCGCCCATGCCCTCTTCCCCCGCCTTCCGGAAGTAGGCGTGGGTGGCGTAGTTCCAGTAGACAGGAAGGATAGGGTTCCGCGACCGCGTTAGGAGCAGCAACTCGGCGGGCCCCAGGACGGCCACCCGATAGCGCGAGAAGAGCGGCTTCAGGCTGCTTGCCAGGGCCCGCTGATCCTCCAGGGTGAGCGCGGTCCCGGGCGGCCGGGGCACGATGCGCACGGCCTGTCGGGACACCCAGGGCTGAGCCAGAGCCAAGCCGACCAGCAGGGCGCCGGCCCGCGGCAGAAGGGCCACTGTCGGCGAGCGACCCAGGACCCGCCCCTCGGCCTCTCGAAAGAGCCAGCACAAGGTCGTACCGGCAAGGAAGGCGAGGCTGTTGTAGAGGATGAACAGGTCCCCATAGGCCTGGAAATCCAGGAGGCTGAAGGCCATGACGCTGGCGTGGTATACCGTCAGGGCAGCGGTCGCCGGCAGTACCGCCAGCGCGGTCCTCCCAGGAGCGAGCACCTGAAGCAGCAGACCGGGCAAGGCCAGAGCGGCAACTGCGGGGCTGCTCACCGGGCTCTCGAGGATGAGCTGAAACCGACGCGGCCAGTCAGCTACCACGCCCTGGGTGGCGGCGGTGGCCACCCCCCGCGAGAACGAGGCCAGCACCGTTTGCTCAACGAGGGGCTTGAGCCCCCCCAGCCAGGCGTACAGCGCTAGCAGGGCCAGTATGGGAACCAGTGTCCCCAAGACGACGGCAAGGCAGGCGCGCCACCTTCTGTCACCCCTGCCCACCAAGCTCGCGACACATCCGGCCAGGACCACCAACCCGCCTACCTGCCAATCGAGGATCGCGAGGCCACCCAGCACACCTAACCAGCACCACGATCGTCGAGCCGCCATCAGGACGGCTCCCGAGGCGCAGACGGCCATCAGAAGCTTGGGGACGTTGCCGATAGCCGGAAGGCCCCCCAGGACGGGCACCGCGAGATAGGGGGCAAGCCCCACGAGCCCTGCAACCCGACTCTGCCACAACCGTGAGTGAATCCGATAGGCGAGCCAGGCATTGAGAGCGGCCAGTCCCAGATAGCCCAGACGAACCGCGAAGAACCCCTCTGCGCCCACCGACTCGCCGAGGCGGTGAAGCCCCGCACCCAGAAAGAAGGCCAAGGGCATCTTGTTCTCGAAGAAGTCCAGGTAAGGCCAGGCTCCTTGGGCGATTCGGGCGGCGTAGTACAGGAAGCAGCGCACGTCGGTGGCAATCGGATGATCGATCCAGGGGAAGAGGCCAAAGTGCAGGAGCACGAGCAGCGCTGCCACGACGTCCCAGGTGCGGTTCCGAGCTTGGGTCTCACACCGCAACAAAGCCCCGTCGCTCCAACTCCACCACCACCCGCCGAGCGTTGTCCTCCGGCGTCGAGGTCGAGGTCTCCAGCACCAGCTCGGCGGCAAGGGGTGGCTCGTAGGGGTCGCTGATTCCGGTGAACGCGGGCAGCTCGCCGCGGCGCGCCTTGGCGTAGAGGCCCTTGGTGTCGCGGGCCTCGCAGACCTCGATGGGCGTGTCCACGAAGACCTCCAGGAAGCGGTCTTCGCCCACCATGGTGCGGCACTCGCTCCGGGCCGCCCGGTAGGGAGAGACGGCGGCGCAGATGGCGACCCCGCCGTGCCGCGCCACCTCGGCGGCCACGAACCCGATGCGCCGGATGTTGGTGTCCCGGTCCTCGCGTGAGAAGCCGAGACCCTTCGAGAGATGGGTGCGTACGATGTCTCCATCCAGCAGCGTGACCTGACGACCCCTCTCCAGTAGCAGGGCGGTCAGGGCTTCCGCAGTGGCGGACTTGCCCGCCCCCGAGAGGCCGGTGAGCCAAACGCAGAACCCCTGCTTGTGACGCGGCGGAGCGGACTCGGCCAGGATGGAAGCTACCTCGGGGCGGGTGAACCACGCCGGCAGCGGTTGTCCGCGCGCCAGGTACTCCTCCCGGACCTGGCTGCCGGAGAGGCTCAGGGTCTTGGTCCCCGGCGTCACCCGCCCGGCCTCCTCGAAGCGGTCTTCCTCCGGCAGGTACACCAGCTCGCCAAACGCGAGGATGTCGATCCCCATCTCCGCGGCGTGGGCGAGCGCCAGCGCTTGCGCCTCCTCGGGTCCGAAGAACGGCTTGCCCCTCGAGTCCTTGCCGGGCCCGGCATGGTCCCGCCCCACCACGAAGTGGGTGGCTCCGTAGTTGCGGCGGATGAGGGCATGCCAGAGGGCCTCGCGGGGCCCCGCCATCCTCATAGCCAGGGGCAAGAGCGAGAGCAGCGTTCGCCGGGGGTCGAAGTAGTTCCTGAGTAACGCCTCGTAGGTCCGCACCCGGGTGAAGTGGTCGACATCGCCCGGCTTGGTGAGGCCCACCACCGGGTGGAGCAGGAGCACCCCACCGGTCTGGGTGGTGGCCCGCTTGGTCAGTTCCTCGTGGCTGCGGTGAAGCGGGTTTCGGGTCTGGAACGCCACCACCGCCGGGGCCTGCATCTCGCCAAGGCGGACCCGGACCTGAGCCGGCGTAAGGCGCAACTGAGCGAAATCCAGTTCCCGGGGCGGGTTCACCACCTGGAGCGGTCCGGAGATGCAGAGCCGTCCCCATCCGAACATCTCGGCTACCAAGGGATGGGCGGGATCGGCTCGCCCCAGCAGGGCAGAGGCCTCACGCTCCAGGTCCCAGCCAAACACCTCCTCGACCTGCATCACGGCCAGGATCTCGTTTCCGGGGCTGCGCAGCGCCACTTCGCGGCCCAAGAGTCGTTCGGCGCCGTTGGTCACCGGCAGGCTGAGGGGGATAGGCCAGAGGGTTCCGTCTGCCAGCCGCATCCGATCCAGGATGCTCTCGTAGTCGGCCCGGCCCACGAACTGCCGCAAAGGGGAGAACGCGCCCACCGCGAGCAGGCCCAGGTCGTGAAGAGAGCGGTTGCTGATCTGGAGAGAGGGCAGCTTCCCCGCCCGATCAAGGAGCGAAAGCCGTTCCTCCCCGCGGACCAGCAGGTCCACCAGCGTCCCCCCGTAGGGGGTGTTCACGCAGGGCGCCGACGTGGTCACGGATGGGAATGTACCTGCTGGCCGGCTGGGGGGTCAAATACCCCGGAGAAAGAGAAAAGGGGGCGAACGTCACCCCCTTTCCCAACGTGGCCGAGGCGGTGGCTACTTCCTCTTGCTGGCCTTCTTCTTGGGCGCCGCCTTCTTGGTTGCCTTCTTCGTCGCCATCTCCTGATCCCCCCTCTCAAGCCCTAGGAGTGATCTGCCGGCGATCCGCCGTCAGCTCACGTGAAAAAGTGGGGAGGGTGATCGGTCCACCCCCCCTTTCATCCCGGGGACGCTTACTTCTTCTTCTTCGCAGCCTTCTTCGCAGCCTTCTTCTTGGCAGCCATGGATTGGTATCCCCCCTTTCGGTCCAGAAATGGACAACTCAAGCTCGCTGATCAACCTGTCGGGTGACAACGCGCTTGACATACTAGGGGTAGGGTAGGGACCGGTTTTCCACTTGTCAAGGGTTTTTTTGACCCTCCAGCCTCCCATGCCTCTGCTGATGAGCGGCTTAGCCTGTGGAAGGAATGCAGAAACCGCCAGAATCCGCACTGGACGCGGATTTAAACGAATGACATCCGGGAAGTGACTGTATCGCCGGCCCTTCTGGCCCGGCGCAAATTTTTTCCGCCGGTGGGCGCCCGGTTCTCGCTCTTCTATACTATTTTGGATGTACCGACGACGGAGAAGAGGGAAGCCGAGTCCCGCCGCGAGAGAAGGGCCGCCGCAGCGCCGCCTCGGCGCGAGTCGCCAGCCGACCCTGCCCGCATCGACGCTCCAATACCTTCTTGTATTGTCCGACGGCGGCCTCGCGGGAGCCCTCCAGGTCCAGGAGGTGGCCGAGCAGGAGATGACTCCAGGGTTCGAGCCAGGGCGGCTCCACCTTCTCTTCGGCGGCAACGCTCTGGGCGGGGCCTCGCGCCCTCTCCGGTTGCCCGTGCAGAAGCTCATGCTCCGCCAGGTGCAAGGCCGCCTCCCGCGACTGCGGCCACGCCTCCCGCACCTGACGCCACAGCGGGAGCGCGTCTTCGGACTGCCCCGATTCCTCGAGGCGCCGAGCCCGAGCCATCAGCTGGGTGCCAGCGACCTCGCCAGCGGGTGTCGGACTGCGCAGGAGAGCCTCGGCCCGCCGGGCTTGCTCGCGATCGCCCAGGCCCGCCGCCTGACGATAGAGCACCCGGGCCGCCTCCCGATCCCCGGAAAGCTCCAGGCAGCGGCCGGCCAGGAGTCGAGACCGAGCCGCCACCCGCGGCGCGTCGGGGAGCCGCTCCGGGACCAGCAGCAGTTCCCGCCTCGCCTCCTCCAGACGGAGGTCCAAGAACAACGCCTCACCTAGCGCGAGTTGCGCCATGGCCGCCGAGACCCCGACGTAGTTGGGGTGCCCCGCCCGGCCGGTCTCCACCAGGTCCCGCGCCACTCTCGCCGCTTCACCATAGAGCCCCATGCGGTCCCTGAGCTGCTCGGTGAGCTTGAGTCCCCAGAGCGGCCAACCCGGGTAGCGCTGGCGGAGCTTCTGGATCTGCTCGAGGGCTCGATCCGGGTGAGGCTCCCAGTAGGAGTAGATCTCGAAGAGCTGGACTCGCGCCTCGGTGGCGTGCAACTCGCCGGCCTCCGCCGTGGCCTCGATGGCCGCGAAGCCCCGCCCTCGATCGCCGCCGGGAATGCCCGCGAACAACCGCAGCAGCTTCAGGTAGCGCGGCAGGATGTCGGTGAAGTAGTCGTAGAGACCGAGGCCGAACAGGGCGTCCTTGCAGGACGGATCCAGACGCCTGACGGCCAGCATGTCCTCACGCATCTTGACCGCATCTCGCGCCGCCTCCCGCTTGTGGTAGCGAATCATGTGGTAGCGGCTGCGCACGCCGAAGCCGGCGCCACGGGCCAAGAGAGCTCGCGCGTTCGCGGGATCCTTGCGGAGGTGATCCTCGGCTTTCCTGAGTAGGCGCTCCACCTGGGCGAGGAAGACCCGCTCGGTGGCGGACCCCTCGGCCTGCTGCTCAGCCCGCCAACACAAGACCAGGGCCAGCGGATAGGGGCTCAGAGGATCGTCGGGGGCGCTTGCCGCCACCGCCAGCGCCTGCTTCTCCGCCTGCTCGGGCTGACCGTCGTAGAGCAGGTCCAGAGCACTGCGGTAGGCGTGGTCGATGGGCGCCGAGGCCAGGGAAGCGGCCAGCACGGCGGCGGCGGTGATCACGGCCGGTACGCGGTCCTGAGGAGCGCCCGCTCGGCGTGGCGCGAAAGCCCGAGCTCCAGCAGCTTTCCCAGCAGGTCCGGATAGGCCAGGCCGCTGGCCTCCCACAGCTTGGGGTACATGCTGATGGAGGTGAAGCCGGGGATGGTGTTGATCTCGTTCACCAGCAAGCGGCCGCTCTTCTGCTCCAGGAAGAAGTCGACCCGCGCATAACCATGGGCGTCGACGGCCGCGAAGGCCCGAAGCGCCAGCGCTCGAGCCTCGGTCGCAACCGCCTCGTCGACCGGGGCCGGGATCCGCAGCTCGGTCCGACTGGCCTCGGAGTACTTGGACTCGTAGTCGTAGAACTCGCGGTCGGGGACGATCTCGCCGGCCAACGAGGCCTCCGGGTTGTGGCCACCCAACACCGAAACCTCCAGCTCTCGGGCCGCCACCCCGGCCTCCACCAGCACCTTGCGGTCGAAGGCGAAAGCCCGGTCCAGGGCCGGGCCCAGCTCTTCCTCGTTATGCACCTTACTCACCCCCACGCTGGACCCGAGGTTGGCGGGCTTGACGAAGAGGGGGAGCCCCAACTCGCTGGGCAGCAGCTTCTCCTGGTCGGGCTGGCGGCAGCTGAGCACCCGGTAGCGCACCTGGGGCACGCCGGCGGCCGCGAAGAGCGCCTTCATCAGCTCCTTGTCCATCGCCGCCGCCGAGGCGGCAACTCCCGAGCCCACGTAGGGCACGCCGGCCAGCTCGAGCAGCCCCTGCAACGTGCCGTCCTCGCCGTAGGGACCGTGGAGCACCGGGAAATAGACGTCCGGGGTCGCCAGCACGGTGGCGTCCTGGAGGGCCCGCAGCCGACCCTGGTCGTCGGGGGCAGGGACCAAGAACACCGGGACCCCGCCATGCGCCGCGGTCCGGGGATCCTGCTGGAGCCACCAGCGACCTTCCTTGTCGATGAGAACCGGCAGCACCCGGTGACGCCCCAGGAGCCCGGCCGCCACCGAGGCCGCGGAGCGCAGGCTCACCTCGTGCTCCCCGGAGCGTCCGCCGAAGAGCAGTGCCACCTGGAGAGGCTTCTCCTTCATGATCGAAGTCTATACCCGAGCCAGGGCTCGGCCTTATACTCGCGGGCCGCATGGCTTTCTCCTTTCAGGTCCAGGCAACCTCCGGACGCGCCCGCGCCTGTCTGATCGAGACGCCTCACGGGCCGGTGGAGACCCCCATCTTCATGCCGGTGGGAACCGCCGGGGCGGTGAAGGGGCTGACCCCCCGCGATCTGGGAGAAGTGGGCGCCCGCATCGTGCTGGCCAACACCTACCACTTGATGCTGCGCCCCGGCGACCGGCTGCTGGCCGAGCTGGGCGGCCTCCACGGGTTCACCGGCTGGTCCGGCCCCTTCCTGACCGACAGCGGCGGCTATCAGGTGTTCAGCCTCTCCTCCCTCCGGCGCATAACCGAAGAGGGGGCCTTCTTCCGCAGCCACCTGGACGGCACCGCTCACACCCTGTCCCCGGAACGGTCGATCGAGATTCAGACCAACCTGGGAGCCGACATGGTGATGGCCATGGACGAGTGCCCCCCCTTCCCGGCGCCGCACGCGGCGGTGGACGCCGCCACCGCGCGCACCACCCGCTGGGCTCGCCGCAGCCAGGCGGCTCACCGCCGACGCGACCAGGCCCTCTTCGGCATCGTGCAGGGAGGAGTGTTCCTCGACCTCCGGGAGCGCAGCGCCCGGGAGCTTCTGGCCCTCGACTTCCCCGGCTATGCGGTAGGCGGGCTGTCGGTGGGGGAGCCCAAGCAGGACATGCACCGGGTGCTCGAACACCTGGATCCCATCCTGCCGCAGGACAGGCCGCGCTACCTGATGGGGGTGGGCACCCCCGAGGACTTGCTGGAAGGGGTAGCCCGAGGCATCGACATGTTCGACTGTGTGCTCCCCACCCGCAACGCCCGGAACGGGCAGCTCTTCACCAGCCGGGGCAAGCTCTCCATCCGGAATGCCCGCTACAAGGCCGACTCGCGGCCCCCAGATCCCGACTGCCCCTGCTACACCTGCCGGACGGTGAGCCGTGCCTACTTGCGGCATCTGCACCAAGCCGGAGAGATCACCGCTGCGAGCCTGATGACCCTTCACAACCTGGCCTTCTACCTTGACACCCTGCGGCGGGTGAGGCAAAGTATCCTTTTGGGTCAGTTCGAGGAGTTCCGGAAAGAGATGCTTCGGGCCCTCGCGGTTTCCGCCGCCGAGGGGCTCTAGCCCTCGCCAGACGGCCGACTCACGACCCAGCCAGTTCAGAAAGGACTTTTCCGAGACCCCGCGCCCCAAGGGGTCCCGCGGAGCGCCAGAGCATGCTCGATCCACGCATCCTTCTCGCCCTGCCCGGCTCACCCCAAGGCGGCGACCAGAGCCCCCTTCTCGGCCTGCTGCCGATGGTGGCCATCCTGGCCATCTTCTACTTCCTCCTCATCATGCCCATGCGGAACAAGCAGAAGAAGGTGGAAGCGATGATCAAGAGCCTCGAACCCGGGGCCAAGGTCATCGTCAACCCGGGGATCTACGGCACCATCGAAGGGGTCGAGGAAGGCGCCTTCCTGGTGCGCATAGCGGACAAGACGCGAATCAAGGTGTTGAAGAGCGCCATCGCGGGGCTGCAAGGCTCCGCCGAAACGGAGAAGAAGTAGGATGCCGCCCGCTTTCGAGAATCCCCTCATCCTCTGGTTGCTGGGCACCCTGCTGCTCGCCGGCCTCGCCTACGCGGGGATCCGCCGCGAGCTCAGGGTGCGGGCCACCGTCTATGGCTCCTTCCTGATCGCCTGCGCGGTGGCCACCTGGCCGCCCTACGGCAAGGACGGCGCCCCCGGGAAGATCAAGCTCGGCCTCGATCTGCGGGGCGGGATTCATCTGGTGCTCCAGGTGGTCACCGACGACGCCCTGAACGCGACCGTCGACGACGCCGTGCAGACGGCTCGCGACCAGGCCACCCGCAAGGGCATCGTGTTCGGTTCCGTCGAACGCAAGGACCCCACCTCCTTCGCCGTGGAGGGGGTCGAGCCGGCCCGGGTCAAGGACATGCGGGACAGCCTGAAGGACTACTATCGGGCGCCCGATTGGGAAGTCCGGGAGCCGGGCGAGGCGCGCTTCTTGGTCAGGATGACCGAGGCCTATGTGCGCCGCCTCAAGGAACGCACCGTGAAGGAGGCCATCAAGACCCTGGAGCGGCGGGTCAACCAGTTGGGAGTCGCGGAGCCGGTGATCGCCGCCCACGGCAGCCAGGGCGATCAGATCCTGGTTCAGCTTCCGGGAGTCACCGATCCCGAGGCCGCCAAACGCGTGATGAAGCAGACCGCCCACCTCTCCTTGCAGATGGTCGAGGACTCGGCGATCAGCCGGGAATCGCTGCTGCAAAAGACCCAGGGCAAGGTTCCCGACAACATGGAAGTGGTCGAGGGCCCGGGCGACACGCCTGGACAGCCCGTCTTCTACCTGGTTCGCAAGGAGGCGGTGATCACCGGCCGCGACCTCAAGAACGCGCGGGTGGGTGTTGACGAGAACAACGCACCCCAGATCAACTTCACCCTGAACCCGGTAGGCACCGATCGCATCAAGCGCGAGAGCGGCCGCAACATCGGCCGCAACATGGCCATCATCCTGGACAAGAGCGTCTACTCCGCCCCGGTTATCCAGAGCCAGTTGGGCGGAGACAACCGGATCACCGGTCGCTTCACCACCCAGGAAGCCGACGAGCTGGCCAAGGTGCTGCGTGCCGGCGCCCTGCCCGCCGCTCTCAAGTCACAGCAGGAACTGGCCGTGGGCGCCTCCCTGGGCCGAGACTCGATCCGCTCCGGAGTCTGGGCCTCGGGCGCCGCCATGCTGTTCATCTTGATCTTCATGCTCGCCTACTACCGCTTCTCGGGCGTGAACGCGGTGGTGGCGCTCGCCGCCAATCTCCTGATCCTGCTGGGGGCCATGGCCTACAGCAACGCCACCCTGACCCTGCCTGGCATCGCTGGCATCATCCTCACCGTGGGCGTGGGGGTCGACACCAACGTGCTGGTGTTCGAGCGCATCCGCGAGGAGCTGCGCAACGGCAAGACGGTCCGGGCCGCGGTCAGCAACGGCTTCGAGCGGGTGTGGATCACCATCCTCGACACCCACGCCACCGCCCTGATCGCCGCCGCCTTCCTGTTTCAGTTCGGGACCGGGCCCATCAAGGGCTTCGCGGTCACCCTGGTCATGGGTTTGGTGGCCAACGTCTTTGCTTCCTATTTCGTGAGCAAGTTCCTCTTCGAGTGGGTGCTGGGCAAGCGCCACGTCGAGAGCCTGAGCATCTAGGGGCCCGCCATGGAAATCCTCAAGAACCCGAACTTCGACTTCCTGGGCAAGGCCCGCTACTTCATCGGCGCCAGCCTGGCCGTGATCCTGGCGGGTCTGCTCTTCATCTGGACCCAGGGCATTCGCTCCGGCGTCGAGTTCTCGGGCGGCACCCAGCTCATCGTCAAGTTCGAGCGGGCCCCCGAGATCGACAAGATCCGCGACGCGGTGAGCCACGATGCCCCGGGGGCCGTGATCCAGACCTATGACGCCGTCTCCAAGAACCAGGTGTTGATCCGCATCGCCGGCACCGTGCAGGGCGACATCGACACCGCCGCCCAGCGCATCGTGGATTCGCTCTCCAAGGCCTACCCGGGCAACCGGGTTCTCGAACACTCCTCGGAGGTGGTGGGCCCCATCGTGGGAGCCGAGCTGCGCAGAAAAGCCGTCCAGCTCACGGTGCTGGGCCTGGTCTTCCAGCTGGTGTACATCGCCGTTCGATTCAAGGGGGCGGTCTGGGGCGCCGCGGCGACGGTGGCGGTCTTCCACGACGTCCTGGTCACCCTCGGCCTGCTCGCCTTCTTCCGCTACGAGCTGACGCTGAACGTGATCGCGGCTCTGCTCACGCTGGTGGGCTACAGCGTGAACGACACCATCGTCATCTTCGACCGCGCCCGCGAGAACCTCCGCCACAAACGCAAGGACTCGCTGACCAAGATCCTGAACGACTCGCTCAACCAGACGCTGACCCGCACCCTGATCTCGAACGGCACCACCTTCCTGGCCGTGCTCGGCCTCTACCTGTTCGGCGGCGAGGTGCTCCGCGGCTTCGGCTTCGCCATGGTGGTGGGCATTGTGGTCGGGACCTACTCCACCATCTACATCGCCAGCCCCATCGTGATCTGGTGGGATGGCGTTTCGGCCCGAAGGCAGGGGTCACCCAAGGCCAAGGCCGCCCTCTAGACCAGCGTCACCGGCGCCGGGCGTGGTTGGCCCGGCGCTTGCTCGCACCCCTGGGATGAGCGCCCCGGAACCGGCGAACTGGAACCGGGCGAGGACAGCGCGTGTCCAAGCCCGGGACACCGAGGGTGCTAAGATGCTGGTGATGAGCGGGGACGATCTTTTCTCCGACCTCGTCGTCTCGGGGAAAGGCAAACGGCGGCCTGCCTTCTGGCTCCCGCTGTCTCTGGCCGGTCACGCGCTGGCGCTGGCGGCCGTGGTGCTGATTCCGATCCTCTGGCCGGCCACGCTCCCCGAACACCCCAACTACATCCGCGCGTTGCTCTACAACCCTCCGCCTCCGCCTCCACCGCCGCTCCCCCAGGGCTCGGCCCTGGTGGAGAAGCAGCAGCCAGCCCAGCCGACAACCCCCGATCCCAAGCCCGACAAGCCCACCTTCACCGCTCCCATCGAGACCCCGAAGGAGAAGCCCGACCAGCACGAGGCCAAGCTGGCCGAGTCCGAGCAGGCAGGCAGTCCAACGGGCAGCGACTTCGGGACGGCGGAGGGCATGGACATCGGCGTCGACGGCGGGGTGGTGGGGGGGGTGCCCGGCGGTGTTCTGGGCGGTGTGATTGGAGGTACTGGCGACGGCCCGGTCCTGGACTACG